>NZ_CAJMZL010000019.1:0-143915 GCF_905220305.1 Caballeronia sp. J97
AAGGATGACTAATCAGGTCGCGCGGGATCACACCGCGCCGCATTGGCTCGGCCTCGAATCGAGCGTATGTGTGATAACGGGTGCGGCAGGCGGTATTGGCCGCGCCATTGCGGCGGCATTCGCCGATGCGGGCGCCCGGCTCGCCTTGCTCGATCGCGACGAAGCGGGTTGCCAAGATGCGACGCACACGCTGCGCGCAGGCGGCGCCGATGTTATCGCGCTGGCCTGCGATATCGGCGATGCAGCGAGCGTGAATCGCGCACGCGATCAGGTCGAACGCACATTCGGTCATGTCGATGTGCTCGTCAATAACGCGGGCTTGTTGAGAGCGGGCGGCATCGAGGATATCGGCCTCGATGCATGGAACGCGATGCTCGCCGTCAATCTCACCGGCTACATGTTATGCGCGCAGGCATTCGGGCGCGGCATGCTCGCGCGCGGCGCGGGAAGCATCGTGCATATCGCATCGGTGGCCGCGCATCATCCGCAGACGTGGAGCGGCGCCTATAGCCCGAGCAAGGCAGGCATCGCGATGTTATCGCGTCAGATCGCCGCCGAATGGGGTGCGCGCGGCGTGCGCAGCAATGCGGTGTGCCCCGGCATGATCCGCACGCCGCTTTCGAAAGCATTCTATGAACAAGGCGATGTCGAAGCGCGCCGCAGCGCGATGACCGCGAGCCGGCGTATCGGCGAGCCGCGCGATATTGCCGAAGTCGTCGCGTTTCTGGCGAGCCGGCGCGCGGCCTATGTGAACGGCGCGGAGCTCGCCGTCGATGGCGGCCTCGAATGCATGTTGATGGACCTCGTTCCGCGTCCCGGCTTCGAAGCGCCCCGCAGCGCCTGAAACACGGCATTTCATCTCACGGGTGCGCAAAGCGTCCGGTTCCAGATAAAGGATTTCATCATGACTACCGTAACGCGGTCGTCCGATCTCGCTTGCGATGTGCTCGTGATCGGCTCGGGCGCCGGCGGCCTTTCGACGGCCATCACGGCAAAGAAGCAAGGGCTCGACGTGATCGTCGTCGAGAAAGAGGAATACTTCGGCGGCACGACCGCGTTCTCGGGCGGCGTCCTGTGGATACCCGGAAATCGACACGCCAAGCAAACGGGTGTTCAGGATACGCGCGAAGCGGCGGTGCGATACATGCGTGGCGAGACCGGCGCGATGTACGACGAAGCGGCCGTCGATGCGTTTCTCGACAACGGCCCGCGCATGATCGATTTCTTCGAGCGCGAGACGTCGGTCGAATTTCTGCCGACGCTCTACCCCGACTATCATCCCGATGCGCCGGGCGGCGTCGACGTGGGACGCTCCGTCGTCGCCAAGCCGTTCGATGCGCGCGCGCTGGGCAAGGACATCGCGCGGCTGCGGCCGCCGCTCAGAACGATCACGTTCATCGGCATGATGTTCAACTCGTCGAGCGCGGATCTCAAGCATTTCTTCAACGCGACGAAATCGCTCGAGTCCGCCTGGTATGTCGCCAGGCGTCTCGCGAGTCATCTAAGGGAACTCGCGCTGTATAAGCGCGGCGTGCAGATCACGAGCGGCAACGCCCTCGCCGCGCGCCTCGCCAAATCCGCGCTCGATCTCGGCATTCCGATTCATACGCGCACGGGCGCGAAGGAACTCATCACGGTGAACAACCGTGTGACGGGTGCGATCGTGATCGCGGATGGACGCGAAACGCGCATCGTCGCGCGGCGCGGTGTCGTGCTGGCCTGCGGCGGCTTCTCGCACGATGTCGCGCGCATCGCGAAAGCTTATCCGCATGTGCGGCGCGGCGGCGAACATGCGTCGCCGGTTCCGGCGGGCAATACCGGCGACGGCGCGCGCATGGCCGAGCGCGTGGGCGGACGCGTCGATATTCGATATCCGCAGCCTGCCGCGTGGATGCCTGTCTCGCGTGTGCCGCTCAACGGGGGCAAGTACGGCGTGTTCCCGCATCTGCTCGATCGTTACAAGCCCGGCGTGATCGGCGTGACGCGCGGCGGCGTGCGCTTCGCCAACGAAGCGAATTCCTATCACGATGTCGGCGCGGCCATGATCGAAGCGTGCCGCAATGAAAAGGAAACGGCGATGTGGCTCGTCTGCGATCACGCGACGATGCGCAAATACGGCCTCGGCTTTGCGAAGCCCGCTCCGATGCCGCTCGGCGCTCATCTGAAAAGCGGCTATCTCGTCAAAGGCCGCACGCTCGCGGAACTCGCACGGCGCGCAGGCATCGATGCAAGCGCGCTCGAAGAGACCGTGTGCGAATACAACCGCGATGCCATGCACGGCAAGGACTCCGCCTTCGGACGCGGCACGACTTCGTTCAATCGCTATCTCGGCGATGCCGCGCACAAGCCGAATCCTTGCGTCGCGCCGATCGGCGATGGACCGTACTACGCGCTCAAGGTCGTGATGGGCGATCTCGGCACCTTCGACGGCATCGCGACGAATCCGCACGGCCAGGTTCTGAAGGGCAGCGAGCCGATTCCCGGCCTCTATGCCGTCGGCAACGACCGCGCGAGCGTCATGGGCGGCAACTATCCGGGCGCGGGCATCACGCTCGGCCCGATCATGACATTCGGCTATCTGACCGGACTGCATCTCGCGGGCAACATCGACGCGCACGCGAAATCCGGCGAATTGAGGAGCGCAGCATGAGCAAGCCTTTCATCGATCACCGCATCTACACAATCAAGCCGCGCGGCATGGCCGAATTCATCGACGTATTCGATCGCCTCGCCATGCCGATTCAGCTCAAGTATCTCGGCGCGCCCGTCGGCTTCTATATGAGCGACATAGGCGCATTGAATCAGGTCGTGCATCTGTGGGGCTACGAGAGCATTGCAGACTACGACGAGCGGCGCACCGCGCGCGACAACGATCCCGAATGGCCCGCTTATCTGCAGGCATCCGCGCATCTGATCGTCGCGCAGGAGAGCCGCATCATCAGGCGCGTCGAATTCAAAAGCCTTTCGCCAGCGTTGCGCTGATACGCGGCAAAGCGGCACGACGAAGGCCGCACGCTTGTCGCTCATACATGAATGAACGGAGACATAACGGCATGGAAAAGAACGTTGGGGCCATCGAGGTCCAGAGCTTTATCGACGGCGAGCGCTTTTCGCTCTATCAGTGGGTCATTCTGATCCTGTGCTTTCTCGTCGTCGCGGCCGATGGCTTCGACACGGCGGCAGTCGGCTTCATCGCGCCTTCGCTGATCGGCGACTGGGGCATCACGCGCGCGGCGCTGGGTCCGGTGATGAGCGCGGCGCTCGTCGGACTCGGCATTGGCGCGCTCGCGGCGGGACCGGCCGCCGATCGCATCGGCCGAAAGGCGGTCCTCGCGCTTTCCGTGTTCTTCTTCGGTGTGTGGAGTCTTGCGTCGGCGCAAGCAAGCTCGATCGAAACACTGACAGCATGGCGCTTTCTCACGGGCCTGGGCCTCGGCGCGGCCATGCCCAACGCGGTCACGCTGATGTCCGAGTATGCGCCCGCGCGCATTCGCGCGATCGCCGTCAATACGATGTTCTGCGGCTTCTCCGTGGGCCTCTCGATAGGCGGCCTCTGCGCCGCATGGCTCATCCCGCACTTCGGCTGGCAAAGCGTGCTCGTCGCCGGCGGACTCGGTCCGATCGTGCTCACCGTGTTGCTGCTCGTGCTGCTGCCCGAGTCCGCGCAATTCATGGTCGTGCGCAAGCGTCCCGCGGAAACGATCGCACGCGTGCTGCGCCGCATTTCGAACGATCCCCGTCTCGCGCAAGGCGCGCACGTCACGTTCGTCGCCGCCGACACGCGCACGGCCGGCGCGGACAAGTCCTCGCTCGGGCTCATCGTCTCGCGGCCCTATCGCTTCGGTACATTCATGTTGTGGCTCGCCTATTTCATGGGGCTGATGATCTTCTATCTGCTGACCAACTGGCTGCCGACGCTCTTCAAGGACGCGGGCTTCACCGCCGAACGCGCTGCGCTCACGACATCGCTCTTTCCGCTCGGCGGCATTCTCGGCAATCTCTGTCTCGGCTGGGTGATGGACAAGGCCAATCCGCGACGCGTGAATGCATGCGCCTATGTGCTCGCAGCCGCGATGGTGCTGACGATCGGACGCGGCGTCGCGGATCAGTTCGGGCTCGCGGTGCTGATCTTTCTGACGGGAACCGCCGTGACGAGCGCGGTGACCTCGATGTCGGCGCTCGCCGCATCGTTCTATCCGACGCGAAGCCGCGCGACGGGCGTTGCATGGATGCTCGGCATCGGGCGCATGGGCGCCGTCGCGGGCGCGATGACCGGCGGCCTTCTGATGAGCATGGGCCTGCAATTCGGCGCGGTGTTCACGCTGCTCGCCATTCCCGCGTTCGTCGCCGCGTTCGCATTGGGCGCGCTGAGCCGGCGCGATTCATGTGAATCGGGCCAGCTCGATCAGACGGTGCGCGTGCCTGTCGAATGACGCGCAACCCGCTCAAGCAGCATCCGGGGCATCGTCGCTGCTTGCAAGCGCAACGATATTGACGATGCCCTTGCGCGTCATTTTCGTATAAGGGCAAAAGCGCTCGGCGTTGCGCACGATTTCCTCCGCCACCGCGCGTTCGATGCCAGGCATGCGCACATGCGTGTGCGCAGTGAGCAGGAAGAGACCGTCCATCGGATCGCGGCCGAATTCGATCGTGACGGACACGCTCGCGCCCTCCGCCACGATACCGGCGCGTAACGCCAGCAAGACCATCGCGCCATGAAAGCAGGCGGCATAGCCTGCCGCCAACAACTGCTCCGGATTCGTGCCGCCACCGGGTCCGCCGAGTGCTTCGGGCATGCGCAGATCGAGGTCGAGATTGCCGTCGTCGGAGCGGGCCACGCCCGAAGCGCGGCCATGACCCGCTACGCCGCCCGTCACGGTGACGGTCGTCGAATAGAGCGGCTGCACGTCGTGCCCCTGATACTTGTCGAGCAGGCTGACGGGCGGAGGATCGAGCGGTTGCATGGCGGACTCGTCTTCTGCAACCGGTGCCTACGCGGGTTGCTCGAGATGCGCGCTGTCGATGAGTTCGCTACCGACCACTACCACGATCTTCATGTTTCCCCCTTTGAAAATACGCATGTCGCGCGCGATTCAATCGTAGGCGTGCGGGCGCGCGTCCGGTAGTCACGTCACCGGACTCGCGGTGTTGCCTTCGATGCATCAATCGACGGAAGCGAGCCGTGGCGTCCCCGTGCTCGCATTCGCGACGAAGGTCGTCAGGCAATGCAGGTCGAGTGCGCGCGTATGCTCGGTCATGTAGTCGACGAACACACGCACGCGCGCGGGCAAATGCTTGCGGCTGAGATAGCAGAGATAGTGGCCGCCGTCGTCGGGCGCATGTTGTGCGAGGCACATGACAAGGCGCCCGGCCTTGATCGGATCGCAGACGAGGTAAGCGGGCAATTGCGCGATGCCCTGCCCGTCGAGCACGGCTTGCAGCATCAGGTCGATGTCGTTGAACGTCTGCCTCGCGGCGGGCGAGCGCTTCTGAGCCAAGCCATCGATCTTGAACTCCCAGTCCGCGATGCGCCCCGCCGATGTGCGGAAATTGATGCAGCGATGCGTGCCGAGATCATCGACATGACGCGGCAGGCCGTGCTCGCGCGCATACGCAGGCGAAGCGCACACGATCATCTGCATCGGAATCAGCTGCTTCGCGACGACTTCGCTGTCTTCCATGTGTCCGTCGCGAAACGCGACATCGACGCGCTCCGCGGTGAAATCGCACGGACGGTCGCTGAGCAGCAACTCCAGCGCGATGTCCGGATGACGCGCGTTGAAGCCGGACAGGAGCGGCGCGACGACCTTGCGACCGAAGCCCGGTGTCGATGCGATGCGCAAGTGCCCGCGCGGCGGCCCGTTGCGCAACTCGCGCATGTCCTCCAGCGCCTGCACGATGCGCTCCACGCCCGGCTGACAGTTCTTGTAGAACAGCTCGCCCTCGCGCGTGAGCGACGTGCTGCGCGTGGTACGAAGAAAGAGACGTGCATCGAGCTGTGCTTCCAGCTTCTGCACGTTGCGGCTGACGGCGGAACGGCCGATGCCCAGGCGATCGCTCGCTTTCGCGAAGCTGCCTTCATTGGCGACGGCCAGAAATGAAACGACGCCCGCATAACTCGTCACGAAGCTGTAAGCGAGCGAATCGTCGGAATGACACGCAAGGTCTGATGGCATGGCGGCACGAAACGTAGTGGCTCTGTCTCACTAGACGTTCGCGCCGCGCGGTTTGTGACACGCGATGCCGATTTTTTTATTTCACCGGCGTCAGAACCGGCTTGCCCTTGTCTTTGAGAAGCAGCACGATGAACTTCGCTCGCTTCGTGTTGCTCGCGTTGCGACCCACGGTGTGAATATCGTCGGGGCCTTCGTAAAAGGTGTCACCGGCTTTGAGCGTCACGGCCTTGCCACCCTGAACCTGCATGACGATCGTGCCTTCGAGTACATAGACGTAAGCATGCGCATCGTGACGATGCACCGGATCGACCGCGCCCGGCGGATATTCCACGCTGATCATCAGCGCTTCCTTGCCTGGATACTCGGGAAGCGGCTTCGTCATGAGTTCCTTGACGATCGCCTGCGGCGCGGCCTGCGCCGTATTCGCGACGAGCGCCGTGCATCCGAGGACGAGCGCCAGTCCCACGCGTTTGATGCCCTGCATGATCCAATCTCCCATGATCGAATGACGGCGCGAGCGCCTTACGACAGATTCGCCTTGTCGAGGCCGAAGGCCTTGTCGGAAGAGCCCGGCACCGTCTGGAACGCGACATTCGCACGATTCCAGCCGTTGATCTCCATGATGATGTAGGTCAGGTCGGACAGCTCCTTCTCCGAGAACTGCTCGCGCACGCGTGCAAAGAGATCGTCGGGCACGCCGTGCTCGGGAATGCGCGTCAACACTTCGGTCCACGCGAGCGCGGCGCGTTCGCGCGGCGAGAACAGCGTCGACTCCCGCCAGATCGCCACATGATGCGTGCGCAGTTCGCGCTCGCCGTGAATTTTCGCTTCCTTCACGTGCATATCGACGCAAAATGCGCAGCCATTCAGTTGCGATGCGCGTAGTGTCACGAGATCGCGGGTCGCCTGCTCGATCGAGCACTCGCGCACCGACTGACTGAACTCATAGAACTTCCTGAACAATTCGGGCGATTGTTGAACGTAGTTGATTCGCTGCGTCATGACGACTCCATGCCTGGTTGAGGATGCCAGCCGGCGATTCGTATCCGGCATGGACGTCATCGTATGTTTGCCCCGCTCCTCGCGGTAGACACGTGAGCGTGCGCACGATGTTGCCCCGCGCGCATCAATCGCATCGCAATCGTTCACGCAGTGCCATGGCGAGCCGCGATGCGTTCGAGCTTCTCCGGGTTGCGCTGCACCTGAATGCCCACGATGCGCTCGTCTTCGATATCGTAAGTCTGCGCGGATTCGAGCTTGCCGTCGATGAAGCGCAAGAGCGCCCATTGTCCGTTCAGCGTGACGAGTTCGAGATGCACGCCCTTTCCATGACGCAGGAACGCCGCATAGAAAAGCTGTGCGATGCGCTTGCCGCCGACAAGCGGCTTCGGGAAACTCTGCACGCGGCCGCCGCCATCGCCGACGAGCGTTGCGTCGTCCGCGAGCATCGCGTGAAGCGCCGGGAAATCGCCGTGTTCGATTGCACGCGCGAAGGCATGCAGCAAGCGCCTGTGAACCTCGCGCGGCACCGCACGGCGCGTGCGCTCTTCACGCAGTTGCGCCTTGGCCCGGCGCACGAGCTGGCGGCATGCAGCCTCCGTCTTGCCGATGATGCTCGCGACTTCCGGATAATCGGCGTCGAATACCTCGCGCAGCAGAAAAGCCGCGCGCGCTTCCGGTGTCAGGCGTTCGAGCAGCATCAGAAACGCGACGGAAACATCGTCCGCGCGCTCCGTGACTTCTTCCGGCGTCGCGGGCGACTCGGTGATCTGCGGCTCCGGCAGCCAGATGCCGATGTAATGTTCGCGCTGCGTTTTCGCGGCGCGCAGCCGGTCGATCGAATGTCGCGTCGTGACCGCGACGAGCCACGCTTCCGCATTCTCGATCACTTCGCGGGCCGCCGCATGCCAGCGCAGCCATACGTCCTGCACGATGTCCTCGGCTTCGGCGACCGAACCGAGCATGCGATACGCAATGCCCTGCAAACGAGGGCGCAGGCGATCGAATTCGCGCGTGGCGTCATCCATGAAGACGATTCCTCGTTCGTAAGCGGACTGCTGAGCCATCGAATTGAAAGGCGTCTAAAAGCTGATCGTATATTACGCGCGCGTACGGGCGCGTGTATTGCTCAAAGATCTGAGCAATCTGGCCGTTAACATCGAAGGCCGAACTCGAATGCATCCACTTCCACTCATGACCGACACGGAACAGCCACACGCCTCTGCGAATGTGAACCGCATCATCGTGGCGACGGTGATCAGCAATGGCTTCGTCGCCTACGACTTCACCGTGTACGGCTTCTCGGCGGCGATCATCGGCCGGCTGTTCTTTCCCGCGCACGACGCCGCTTCGTCTCTGTTGCTGTCGCTCGCGACATTCGGCGCGGGCTTCGTCATGCGTCCGCTCGGCGCGGTGCTGATCGGCCGATACGCGGACCGGCGCGGACGGGCGGCGGGCATGCGGCTGTCGATCGCGTTGATGGCCGTTGGCACCTGGTTGATCGCGTGCCTGCCGACGCATGCGGCGATCGGCGCCAGCGCGACCGTGCTGATCGTGTTCGCGCGGCTGTTGCAAGGATTCGCGACAGGCGGTGAGATCGGACCGGCCTCCGCGCTGTTGATGGAGTCGGTGCCCTATGAGCGGCGTTGTTTCATCGTGAGCTGGCGCGGTGCGAGTCAGGGCGCGGCCGCATGCGTCGCGGCGCTCGTCGGCGCGTGCACGTCCGCGCTGCTTTCGCCCGAGCAACTCGCGCAATGGGGATGGCGCGTTCCCTTCGTCATCGGCGGATTGATCGCGCCGCTCGGCTGGTTTCTGCGCCGGATGCCGGGCGATACATCGGCATCGAAGGTTCGTCCAGCGCGCACGCCGCTCGCGATCGTACTGCGCGAGCACGCGCGTCCCCTCATATGCGGCATTATGATGATGGCCGCGCCTTCGTCGAGCATCTATATCGCCGTGCTCTACATGCCGAACTACTTGACGCACACGCTGCAGCGGCCACCGGCAATCAGCTTCCTGATCGCGTCGCTCTCCGGTTTCGTGATATCGATCGTCACGCCGCTCGTCGCGCTCGCCGCCGATCGCCTGATGAGCCGCAAGACGCTGCAATATGCGTCGCTCGTCGCGGCGCTCGCGACGGTCTATCCCGCGTTTCACGCGCTCACGCAAGGCGCCCCGGATGCGCTCGCGCTCGTGATCATCCTGCTCTATGTCGCGATCGCGCTGAACAACGCGGGCGCCGGCTCGGTGCTCATGCTCGAAGCCTTCCCGAAGCATCGCCGCGCAGCGAGCCTCTCGGTGATCTATACGTTCGGCGTCGTCATCTTCGGGGGATTTTCACCGCTCGCGGTCGCATGGCTCATCGGCGCGACCGGCAATGTGATGACGCCCGCGTGGTATCTGCTCGCGGCGAACGCCGTCACGCTCGTGGCGCTCAGCCGCTTTCCGGAACGCCCCTCGAGTGCGCGGCGCGCATCCGCTTGACGGGATCGTCCGCCATCGAGCGCGACAGTTCGAGCGCGCGCAGACGCGTCTCCAGCGGACTCGCGTCGAACGCGCGGCGAAACGCGCGCGTGAAATCGGATGCGCTCTTGAAGCCGAGACCGTAAGCGATATCCGCGATTTGCAGATTCGGAAACCGCGCGAGTTCGTCGGCCGCCTCGCGCAAGCGGCAATGCCGGATATACGCACCGAGGCCGCCTTCCTCCTCAAACCATCGATACAGGGTGGCGCGCTTCAGCCCGAGCGCTTCGACGATCTTCATCGGCGTGAGATCGGCTTCATGCAGATGCGTGTCGACATAACGCTTCACCTGAGTCTTCACGGCCGTCTGCAGCGCGGCGCGTGAATCCTTCAACGCATGAGGTCTGTCAGCGAACGCGGCGAGCAGGAGTTGCGCGCCAGCATCGAGCGTATCGATGGCATCGGGCCGTTCGAGCATCGGCAACTCACGTGCAGTCGCATCGAAATGCTCGAACACGAGGCGCGCGAGCGGCGCCTTGTCGGGCACCACGCGCCCGTGCAGCGCATCGCAATCGCCAACATGCGCGGCGACTATCGAGCGCGGCACGAACATCGTCAGCACGCGGCATGCCGGACGCTCGATGCGAAAGCGCTGATTCAGGTCGAACGCAACGATGCCGCGCACCGAACCCGGCGCGCTGCGCTTCTTGTTCAGACCGCTGATATGCCCCGTCTCGCCTTCCACGTACACGTGAAACGCGAAATCGCGGCGGGTGTCGGTCGAGACGCGCGCGATCGATCGATCGAGCACCAGCGCTTCGGTGCGCGCATCCGTGAACACGAGGCCGCCCGCCGCATGCAAATCGATGCTGCCCTCGAAGCCCTCCGCGATCCGATCCCTGTCGGGCAGCACATCGACGACATGGCCGACGCGGTCACGCCATGCGAGCAATTGCCGCTCGCGCGCAAATGCATGCGTCGAGAAGCGTGTAAATAACGTCGGCGGATCGGAATCGGCGGGCATGAATGGAATCGATATCGGTCAGACCGTCCTGTCGGTCGATGGCGAGCGCACGACACGCCAGCAAATGAGACGCATGGTAAAGCGTATTCGAGATACACGTATATCGTGCTGGATGAGGAGCAGCGTGTGCGGCGTCGCGGGCGGTTCAGGTCGGCGATTCCTTGCCGTCATCCCGCCGTCACATCGCTGTCTCCCACTCGCAGGGTTTACGGCTGATCAAGACCAAAAATACAGCCGCATGCAACAGGGAAAAAGACGTTTCGGGGCGTCAACATGGGAAAGACGAAAGCTTTGCAAGTCGGGCGAGTCGTGGCTACGCGAACGGCGCTCAAGCCGGCGCGCGTCGCGGACGCGCAGCTTGATCATCTCGAGCACATGATCCGTTCGCTCGCGCTATCGGGCGATGCAAAGGCGATCGCCCATCTCGATCGCGCCTACTGGAAAAGGCGGCTCGCCGCACTCGGCGACGAAAGCGATCTCGTCTCGACGCAGCGCGCGCGTGTGCTGCGCCTGCTCGATCTTCTCGCACAGGATCGGGCCGCCGGCTCCGACAAGGCCGCCGCGCAGGTCTTCGCGAGACACGCATGCTGAATGCAAAACGCAAGAAGGCATGCGTAATGCAAAACGCAAAATGCCAATCGCTTTGAATAAGGTCCGAGCAAGGCTAGCCTGAGAGAGCGCTTCAGATGCGCAGTCGATTTTGACCATCGCATCGAAAAGTGCTATTACGACGGGGCTTCGCGTCCCGCCCATGCTTCGCAAAGAACGCGCGAAGTCATGTGCGGGACGCGAAAGCTCTTCGTAATCGCATCGCGATGAGCGCGATGCGCATCAGCACAAGGTCACCGTGAACCCCTCGACGCTCGCTCCCTGCTCGGCCCACGACACGCAACTTCTGATCGCCTGCGCACTCGGCCTCGCGATCATCATCGTTTCCATCAGCCTGCTGAAGCTCGCGCCGTTCCTGTCCATTCTCGTGGGCACGTTCGCGGCGGGCTTCAGCGCGCATCAGCCGCTCGAAGCGATCGCGCAAGCGTTCAGCAAGGGCGCGGGCGCGCTGCTCGGCGACGTCGGCATCATCATCGCGCTCGGTGCGATGCTCGGTGCGCTGATGGCCGAATCCGGCGCCGCCGACCGGCTCGTCACCACCTTGCTCGACCATTCGACGCCGCGCCGCCTGCCGTGGATGATGGCGTTCGTCGCGATCATCGTCGGCTTGCCGCTCTTCTTCGAAGTCGGCCTCGTGATGATGGTGCCGATCATCTTCGTGATGGCGCGCCGCGCGCAGCAACCGATCCTCCGCATCGCGATTCCCGCGCTCGCCGGCATGACGACGCTCCATGCGTTGCTGCCGCCGCATCCGGGCCCGCTGATCGCGGTGAGCGCACTGCATGCCGATCTCGGCCTGACGCTCGGCCTCGGCCTCGTCGTCGCGCTGCCCGCCGTGATCCTCGCGGGGCCGCTCTATGGCATCTGGCTGTCGAAGCGCCTGCATGTCGACGAACCCGAGGAAATGGGCAAGCTCTTCACGGCGCACGAAGACGGTGCAGCGACGCCGGGCTTCGCGATCTCGCTCGCGACGATCCTGCTTCCCGTCGTGATGATGCTCGGCCGCACCGTCGCCAAGCTCGCGCTGACGAAGGACACCTTGCTCTACGACACGCTCGATTTCGTCGGCGAACCGCTCGTCGCACTGGCTTTGACGGTGCTCTTCGCGATCGTCGTGCTCGGCTGGTCGCGCGGCATGGCGCGCGAGCGAGTAGGCGGCATCCTGCGCAAGAGCCTGCCGCCGATCGCGGCGCTCCTGCTCACCATCGGCGCGGGCGGCGGCCTGAAGCAGATGCTCGTCAATGCAGGCATCAGCGCGACCATCGGCAAGATCGCCGTCGGCACGCATCTGCCGCTGATCCTGCTCGCATGGCTGATCGCGGTCGCGCTGCGTCAGGCGACGGGCTCGGCGACCGTCGCCACGACGACGACCGCGGGCATCGTCGCCCCGGTCGTGAGCGGGCTCTCGGCCACGCACAACTCGCTGATGGCGCTCGCGATCGGCGCAGGCTCCGTGTTCTTCTGCCACGTCAACGATGCGGGCTTCTGGATGGTGCGCGAGTATTTCGGGCTCAAGCTGAAGGACACGGTCGCGGTGTGGTCCGTGTTGCAGACGATCGTCTCGGTGGTCGGACTCGTGCTGACGCTCGTGTTGTGGAGCGTGCTGACGTAAAAGCGTTCAGCCCGACGCTTCCTCGCGCGCGAGATCGCCGATGCGCGCGGCGGGCGCATCGCCCTTCGCGCGTTCGAGCACGGCGAGCACTTCGCGCGCCGTATTCTCCGAATGCTCGCGCAGGATCGTCGGCAAAGCTTCGTGCGCGGGATCTTCGAGCGCGGCCAGAATGGCTTCGTGCTCGCTCGCGGATTCGGCCCAGCGCAAGGTATCGGCATTCGCCGCGCCGCGCGCCCGATGCACCTTCGACATCAACGTCGCATAGATATTGGCGAGCACGGGATTGTCCGTGGCATCGACGATCATCTGGTGGATCTGCTGATTCAGCTTGAAATACTCGATGCGCTTGCCGGCCTCGTGACATTCCACCATGCGCCGGTGCTTCGCCGCGATCGCCGCGACTTTTGCATTCGAAATGCGCTTTGTAAGCAGTTCGCCCGCCATCGCCTCGAGGCCGTGAAGCAGCTCGAACGTCGCGGCCAGATCGTCGAGATCGATCTCCGCGACGCGATAACCGATGTACTGCCGGTGCGTCACGCGCCCCTCCGACACCAGCACCTTCAGCGCCTCGCGCAAGGGCGTCTTCGACACGTCGAACGCGGTGCTCAATTCTTTTTCGTCGATGCGCGCGCCGGGCGGCAGTTCGCCCTCGTCGATCATGTCGCGCAGGCGCGCAGCGATCTCCGCGGCCATGCCGCGCGTGCGCAAAAGGAGGGGGCTTTTGGTGGTCTGGTTCATCGCAGTGCAAGCTTATCACGATCTTGGTGAAAACCCTGCACCGCGAACGTGCAGTTTAAATTTCAATAAAACCAATCGTTTACACTGTTTGTAATTATAAATTTCTAATCCTATACTCTGCTCAACGTTGCGCGACGTCACGAAAACATTCGCCTATCCAGGAGAGCCGTTCATGTCTTCAACATCCGGTGTTGCCGCATTGACGGTGGGCAGGTCCACCGTTCGCTGGAAGATTTTCGTCGTCATGCTGAGCCTCATCGCGATCAACTACATCGACCGCGCGTCGCTGTCCGTCGCGATGCCGCTGATTTCCAAGGAGTTCGATATCGGTCCTGCGATGGAGGGGCTCATCCTCTCCTCCTTCTTCTGGACCTACGCGCTGATGCAGATTCCCGGCGGCATGCTCGCCGACCGCTTCAAGCCGCGCGTCGTGATCGCGTCCGCAACGGTTTTCTGGGGCTTTTTCCAGGCGATCGCGGCGGTCTGCACGAACGCGCCGAGCCTGCTGCTCACGCGCCTCGGACTCGGCGCGTCGGAAGCGCCGATCTATCCGGCGGGCGGCAAGCTCAACGCCATCTGGATGACGCAAACCGAGCGCGGCCGCGGCGCGACGCTGCTCGACGGCGGCGCCCCGCTCGGCGCGGCGCTGGGCGCGATCCTGATCACCGGCCTGATCGCGATGCTCGGCTCGTGGCGGCTCGCGTTCGCGGTGGCGGGCGTCGGCACGGTACTCGCGGGCATCCTCGCCTGGTTTTATGTACGCAATACACCACGCGAGCATCCGGGCGTGAACGAGCTCGAAGCGGCCTACATCGACGAATCGCATGCCCGCGACGCCGCCGCGGAACCGGCGTCGCTCTCGGGCCGCACGCGCGATTTCTTCAAGTACCGCTCGGTGTGGTGCATGTTCTTCGGCTGGATGTGCTTCAACAGCGTGTTCTACGGCCTGCTCACGTGGATGCCCAACTACCTGCACATGGTTCATGGTTTCGACATCAAGCAGATGGGCGGTTCGAGCTTCATCATCTTCTTCAGCGGCTTCATCGGCGAGCTGATCGGCGGATGGATCGCGGACAAGTGGAAGGCCGCGGGCGGACGTCCGAACGTCGTGATGCGCACGCTCTTCGGCATCGCGGCGGTCATCGCGACCGTGTCGATCTTCTCGGTCGCGTATGTGACGAACGCGGTCGCGGTCGTCGCCCTGCTGTCTTCGACGCTCTTCTTCCTGCGCTGGTGCGGTCTTTACTGGTGCATTCCGTCGTCGCTCGGCACGCGCAACAAGATCGGCTTTCTCGGCGGCTTCATGAATCTCGGCGGCAATATCGGCGGCGTCGCGGTGCCGATCATCGTCGGTGCGATCGTGCAGTTCACGCACTCCTACTTCCTCGCGCTGATGTTCTTCGCGGCGGCCGGCATCGGCTTGCTCGCGTGCTCCAGCCTCATCGATTACGAAAAGAAGATTCCCGTCTAAGCGGGGACTCATGCAACGACGCTTCGCTCAATTCACACAAGAGACATCACGATGAAAAAACGCACTTTGCTCGGCATGCTCACGCCTTCGTCCAACACGTCGCTCGAACCGTTGACGAGCGCAATGGTCGCGAACCTGCCCGGCGTCTCCGCACATTTCGCGCGCTTTCCGGTGACGGAAATCTCGCTCTCCGACCAGGCGCTCGGCCAGTTCGACGACTCGAAGATCCTGCAGGCGGCGCAATTGCTCGCCGATGCGAAAGTCGATGTGATCGCATGGAACGGCACGTCATCGGGCTGGCTCGGCTTCGAGGCCGACGAGCGTCTGTGCCGCCGCATCACCGAAGCGACCGGCATTCCCGCGACGACATCCGTGCTCGCGTTGAATGAAATCCTGAAGAAGACCGATGCGCGTGAGTTCGGCCTCGTCACGCCGTATCTCGACGACGTGCAGGAGAAGATCATCGCGAACTATCGCAGCGAAGGTCTGAACTGCATCGCAGAACGGCATCTGAATCTGAAGGTCAATTTCTCGTTCTCGGAAGTTCAGCCCGATGAAATCCGCCGCATGGTGCGCGAAGTCGCGAAGGACAAGCCGCGTGCGATCTCCATCTTCTGCACGAACCTGAACGCGGCGCATCTCGTGCCTGAGCTCGAAGAGGAAACCGGCATTCCGATCTACGACACGATCACGACCGTCGTATGGAAATCGCTGCAGCTCGCGGACTACGACACGCGCAGCGTGAAGGGCTGGGGCCGTCTGTTCAGCGAAGTCATCTAAGGAGACGGGCGATGTCGAACGATCTCGATTTCGTGATTCGTCACGCCGACGTCGTCACCGCGTCGGACCGTTTTTCGTGCGACATCGGCATTCGCGACGGCCGCGTGGCGACGCTCGGGCAAGGTCTGCCGGGCGCGCCGCGCGAGCTCGACGCGAGCGGGATGCTGGTGCTGCCGGGCGGCGTCGACGGCCACTGTCACCTCGATCAGCCGATGCCCGACGGCTTGCGCATGGCCGACGATTTTCTCTCCGGCACGCGCTCCGCGTTGTGCGGCGGCACGACCACGGTGATTCCATTCGCCGCACAGGCGAAGGGGCAATCGCTGCAGGCCGCCGTCGACGACTATCACAGCCGCGCGGAAGGACGCGCGCTGATCGACTACGGCTTTCACCTGATCGTCGCCGATCCTACGCCGCACGTGCTCGCGCAAGAGTTGCCGCGTCTCATCCAGAACGGCTACACGTCGTTCAAGGTCTACATGACCTACGACGATCTCAAGCTCGACGACCGTCAGATGCTCGACGTGCTCACGGTCGCGCGCGAGCATGGCGCGCTCGTGATGGTGCACGCGGAGAACTCGGACTGCATCGGCTGGCTCACCGAGCGTCTGCTGGGCAGAGGCCTTCATGCGCCTCACGCGCATGCGCTTGCAAGGCCGGCAGTCGTCGAACGCGAGGCGACCCATCGCGCGATCGCGTTCGCCGAGCTCGTCGACGTACCGATTCTCATCGTGCATGTATCGGGCGCGGATGCGATCGAGCAGATTCGCTGGGGCCAGTCGCGCGGTCTGCCGATCCTCGCGGAGACCTGCCCGCAATACCTGTACTTGACCGCCGACGATCTCGGCCACGGTGAATACGAAGGCGCGAAATGCGTATGCAGTCCGCCGCCGCGCGACCCCGCGAATCAGAACGCGGTGTGGAAGGCATTGCGCCAGGGCGTGTTTTCGCTTGTCTCTTCCGATCACGCGCCGTTCTCTTATGACGATCCGCAAGGCAAGAAGCCGGGCGGCAAGGAAGTCTCGTTCGATCACATTCCGAACGGCATTCCCGGGCTAGAGACACGCTTGCCGCTGCTTTTCAAGGGCGTCAAGGAAGGACGCATCTCGTTGCATCAGTTCGTCGAACTCACGTCGCTCGCGCCCGCGAAGCTCTATGGCCTCTATCCGAGGAAAGGCACGATCGCGGTGGGCGCGGACGCGGACATCGTCGTGTGGGATCCCGAAAAGCGCGTGACGATCGCCAATGCGTCGCTGCATCACGCGGTCGATTACACGCCCTATGAAGGCATCGAAGTGACCGGATGGCCGCGTCATTGCTTCTCGCGCGGCGAACTGCTCGTCGAGGACGGCAGGCTCTTGAACGTTCAGGCGGGACGCGGACGCTTCGTGCCCGCGGGCAAGCCCAATCTCGAATGAAGGTGTTATCGATGAAGCTCATGTTGACTTCAATGGCGGCGGCGCTCGCATGTGTAACCGCCCATGCGGCGGGCAACGCATCGCAAGACATGCCGAACGTCGTGCCCGAATCCGTCGGCGTCGATTCCGCGCCGCTCGTGCGCATGTCGGAGTGGATTCGCACGGACAAGATGGATGTGCGCAGTCTCGTCATCGTGAAGGACGGCAAGATCGTGTTCGAACGTTATGGCGACGGCCTCACGCGCGATAACAACTACGAG
This sequence comes from Caballeronia sp. J97, assembly GCF_905220305.1. NCBI lineage: Bacteria > Pseudomonadati > Pseudomonadota > Betaproteobacteria > Burkholderiales > Burkholderiaceae > Caballeronia > Caballeronia sp. J97. The sequence goes on from NZ_CAJMZL010000019.1 coordinate 17,551, forward strand.
CTGTATTCGGTCACGAAGACGATCACGTCATTGCTCGTCGGCGTGCTCGAAGGCGAAGGCAAGCTGAATCCTTCGACGAAGGTCGCGCCGCTCATCGCGAAGACGCGGCCCGATCTCGCCGCGCAACTCGCGGACAAGCAGGACATCGAGTTGCGCCATCTGATGTCGATGTCGAGCGGCCTCAGCTATCAGACGCGCGAAGGCACCGATCCGCTCTACTACGGCGCGCCGGATCGCTTGCGCGTCGCGGTGACGGCGAAAGCCGCGAAGCCGCCGGGCACGAATTTCGATTACATCGACGTGAATCCGGTGCTCGTCGGCGCGGCCGTGAGCGTCGCGGCCCGCGAACGCGAGGATCGCTTCGCGCAGAAGAAGCTGTTCGAGCCGCTCGGCATGTCGCATTACCGCTGGACCGGCGTCGATGAAACCGGCGCTGTCGCGGGCGGCTGGGGTCTGCGTCTGCGCGCCGTCGACATGGCGAAGATCGGCATGCTGCTGCTCGACGACGGCCGCTGGCAAGGCAGGCAAGTCGTGCCGCGCACATGGATAAAACAAATGACGACGCCCTCGCCCGCCGCCGCCGATTACGGCTACTACTGCTGGATTCAGCATGTCGTCGAGAAGGGCCAGCCGGAATTCGGCGCGATGGGCTTCAAGGGGCAATTCATCACCGTGCTGCCGAAGCAACATGCGGTCGTCGTGATGACGAGCCTCTTGCCCACCGATGGCGGATTGCGCGACGCCACGTATCTGAATCAGTACCGTCGCATGGTGAACGATTTCATCCTGCCCGCTCTGATGCCATCGACACGGCCCGCCGCGACAGCCGCCAGAACCGAAGCGCAGAAGGACGAACTCGAACGCAGCAACAAGACGCAAGGCGTGCCCGGCACGGCGGCCGCATTCAACGACGCACCCGAGACCTGATCATGAAATCACGTTCGTTGCTCAACTGCATTGCGCCGGCCATCGTCGCCATGTCGATCGCGAGCGCGCAGGCGGCCGCGCCGCTGCATGAAGCGGGACTCACGCAGGCGTGGCCGGAAGACGCGGGCGTCGATTCGCGCGAGCTCGTGCGTCTGTCGCAATGGATTCGCGAGCAGAAGCTCGATGTCTACAGCCTGCTCGTCGTGAAGGACGGCAAGCTGATATTCGAGCGCTATGGCGCGGGCGCATCGCGCGACTCGAACTACGAGCTGTATTCGGTCACCAAGTCGGTGACGTCGATGGTCGCGGGCATCCTCATCGGCAACGGCGAAGTCAGTCTGGACGATTCCGTCGCAACGAAGCTCGCCGCATGGCGTCCCGATCTGCGCGCCGATTTCGCCGACAAGCGCGACGTCGAACTCAAGCATGTGCTTTCGATGTCGAGCGGCCTGCATTACGACTTCAAGCCGAAGGACGATCCGATCTACTACGCCGCACCCGATCGCCTGAAGCTCGCGGCGCAAACGAATCCGAAGGCCGCGCCCGGCTCCGAGTTCGAATACACCGACATCAATCCGATCCTCGCCGCCGCGATGTTGAGCGCCGCCGCGCACCAGCCCGTCGAGCAATATGCACAGGCGAAGCTGTTCGGCCCGCTCGGCATGAAGCACGCGGTATGGGCGCGCGCGGACCGCTCGGGCCTCGTGTCGGCGGGATGGGGCTTGCGCCTGCGCGCCGTCGACATGGCGAAGATCGGCATGCTCGTGCTCGATCATGGCCGCTGGCAAGGCCGCCAGATCGTGCCGCGAACGTGGATCACGCAGATGACGTCGCCCGGCGTCGCGCCATACTTCGGCTATTACTGGTGGATCAACAACATCGTGCAGAAGGAAACGGAATTCGACGCGATGGGCTTCAAGGGGCAATTCATCACCGTGCTGCCCGAGCGCAACACAGTGATCGTGATGACGAGCGTGATGTCCGTCGACGGCGGCCTGCGCGATGCGAAGAACCTGCAGATCTTCCGGCAGATGGTGAACGACTACGTGATTCCCGCACTCGACAACGCGAGTCACGCGCGGCCATCGAAGGAGCGCGGCGCGGCCCTCGAGCACGAGCTCGCGATCAGCGCGCATATGCAGGGAGTGCCGGGCACGCAAGTGGACCCGACCGATCTGCCCCGGCTTTGACGCTAACGCACGCCGATTTTCCAGACCGTGACTTCGTGATACTCGTCGCCGGGCCTGAGCTCGGTCGACGGGAATGCGGGACGATTCGGCGAGTCCGGGAAATGCCCGGTTTCGAGCGCGAAGCCATCCGTTTGCCGATACGCCGTGCCCGACGTGCCGATGGCGCTGCCGTCGAGACCGTTGCCCGTGTAGAACTGCAGGCCCGGCTGCGTCGTGTAGATATCGAGCACGCGGCCGCTCGGCGGATCGTATGCGCGCGCGGCAAAGCCCGGCTCACCAATACGCGCGCTGTTCTTGTTGAGCTTCCAGTTGTGATCGTAGCCATGCGCATAACGCATCTGCTGATGCGACGAACGCAGCCGCGCGCCGATCGGCGTCAGCGCTCGCAGATCGAGCGGCGTGTTCTCGACACTCGATATCTCGCCTGTCGGGATCGAATCGGCGCGCGTGGGCGTATAGCTCGATCCGGCGATCATGATGAGTTGCGCTTCGACCGTGCCGCTGCCCTCGCCCGCGAGATTGAAATAGCTATGGTTCGTGAGGTTCACGACGGTCGGCTTGTCGGTCTTCGCGCGATAGTCGATGCGCACTTCGTTGTCGTCGGTGAGCGTGTAGGTCACATCGACCGTGAGCGTGCCGGGAAAGCCGTTCTCGCCATCGGGACTCACATAGCGAAGCTGCACGCCCGCGCCTTGCGCGCCCTGGAACGTGCGCACCACGGTCCAGACTTTTTCGTCGAATCCGTGCGGGCCGCCGTGCAGCGTGTTCGGCGGCTCGTTGACGGGCAGCCTGTAGCTGCGTCCATCCAGTTCGAACTTTCCATCGGCGATGCGATTCGCATAGCGCCCGATCAGACCGCCGAAGTGAATCTTGCCGTTGTACTTCTCGTAATCGCCGAGCGAGCCGAAGCCGAGCACGATATCCGCGCGACGTCCGCGCCGGTCAGGCACATCGAGACGCGTCACGATGCCGCCGTAGGTAATGCAGTTCATCGTCACGCCGCGTGCATTCGACAGCGTGAATTGCGTGACCGCCTGCCCCTGTTGCGTCGCGCCATAAGCAGCCGACGCGATCGATGCCGCAAAGCCGCCTGTCGACGTGAACGTCGCACAAGCAAGGGCGGCAATGCGGATGAGCGTGTTTTTCGCGTCCGGCATGAGCGGTATGAAAGAGCGATCGTTCGATACGGCCTGTGCGTCGTCCGACGAGGACAGCGCGAAACGAAATTCAGCATCGGCTATGCCTGAAATTGGCCGGGCACGCGTCATGCGCCCGCTATCCGCACTCAACCGACGCTGACGACAAGGAGCCATCCATGAACGAGAACACCGATCGTCCCACGCCGCCGAAGCAGACGCCCGACGACCCGAACGTGGCGGATCGCCGCCTGTCCGACGAACAAAAGCGTGCGATGAAAGACGAACCCGCGCCGCCGAAACGCACCGATCAAGGCAAGGAAAGCAAGCTGCCGAATCCGAAGGACGTCGGCGAAGCGGGCTAATTGTTGCCTCGTCACGCGCGCTTTCTGTTTCGTGAGTCGGACGGCCCGCGCGAATTCATTAGATGAATGGATTTTTCAACACGTACAAATTACATATAGCGTGATCGGAGGATGATAACCTGCCCCGCGCCTTGCATCGTGGGCCATCGCTTTTGTTGTATGGTATGCCTAAGCTATCGCAGCCTCCGATGCCGCGTGCGGCGACGCGCCTCGCCGGAATAAAGCAAGCAAGGACGCCAGATGCACGATCCTGCGCATTTCCTGCCGTCGTTCGTATGGCGCGCGGCGCGAGACGGGGTGATCCAGTACGCCAATCCATGGGCGTGTCGCTATCTCGGCATTCCCCTTCCCGCGCTCGTCGGGCGGCATTGGAAAGCTTTTGTCCATCCCGACGACATTCCCCCCGTTCTGGACGCGTTGCGTCAAATGCGCGACGGCACCCTGCTTCGCAATGTCGATGTACGCCTGTTGCGCAACGACGGCGTATTCCGCTGGCACACGCTGCATCTTCAGGCGCGACGCGACGAGGAAGGACAGATCGGCGACACCGTCGGCGTCGCGATCGACATTCACGAATGCCGTCACGCATGGGCGATGTACGAGGCGAGTGAACGTCGCTTGCAGGCCGCGTTCGCGGGCGCTCGCATGGGCGCGTGGGAATGGGACATGAAGACGCGCGTCGTGCGCATGACCGCGCAGCTCGCCGCGCTCTATTCTTTTCCCCCAGGAACCGAAGCGGTTCTTCTTTCGGAAGTGTGGGACCGCGTCGCGCCCGAATATCGCGAGCCGTTTCAGCACAAACTCACCGAAGCATTGCGCGACGGCGGCCCGTTCGAATTCGACTTCGTGCTTCAGGGCAATCAGGGGCAACGCCGCTGGCTGCGCATGCGCGGGCATCCCGAGTTCGACCGTCAAGGCGTGCTCACGCGCGTCTATGGCGTGAGCTTCGACATCAGCGCGCAACGCGCCGACGAGGAACGCCTGAGCCTGTCCGAGCGGCGCTATCGGGCGCTCGTCGAAACCACGGGCGCGCTCGTCTGGTCCGCCGATGCGAACGGCGAGATTCGTCCATCGGGCGGCGAATGGGAGGAGTTCACGGGCACGTCGCCGGATGTGCTGTCCGGCTGGGGCTGGCTCGATTACATCCATCCCGACGATCGCGAGCGCACGCATCAGGCATGGCTCGACGCCTTGCGCGAAGGCGCCGCGCGCACGCTCACCTTTCGCATGTACCGGCGCGACGGCGTCTATCGCATGGTGGAGGCGCATGCCGCGCCGCTCTATGACGACAAGGGCAATCTGCAGGAATGGTTCGGCACGACGACCGACGTCACGCCGCGCTATGAAGCGCAAGCCGCGATCGAAGCGCGTAGCTTGCGTCTGACGGTGGCGATGCAGGCCGCGAACATTCATATCGCATCGATCGAGCTCGCAACGTGGACGCTGTTTCTCGAAACCGGCGGCGAGCGCCAGATCACCGAAACGCTCAGCTACGAAGCCGCGCTCGCACGCGTGCATCCCGACGACAGCATTACGCTCGACCGCTACATTCGCAGCATCGCGACCGGCGCCAACCCCGACGGCCACTTCGAATTTCGCGTGCGCAACCGGCACGGCGAACAATGGATGCAGGGCAGCGCGCTGCTTCAGCGCAGCAAGGACGGCGAGCCGCTGCGCATCATCGGCAGCGTGATCGACATCACCGAACGCAAGCACATGGAGTTGATGCTGCGCGAAGCGGGACGCCGCAAGGACGAGTTCCTCGCCATGCTCGCGCATGAACTGCGCAATCCGCTCGCGCCGTTGCGCACGGCCATCGCGCTGCTGCAAAAGGACCAGGACGGCGACGCGCATCTGCGCGATCTGATCGATCTGATGCGCAGGCAGGTCGAGCATATGACGCGCATCGTCGACGACCTGCTGGAAGTGTCGCGCATCACGCAAGGACGCATCGCGCTGCAACTCGAACCGATTCTCGTCGGCACCGCGGTGTATCACGCGGTCGAGGCGATCGCGGGCATGGTCGAGTCGCGCTCGCAGAACATTCACGTCGATGTATCGGACGCGACCACATGGGTCTGCGGCGATCCCACGCGGCTCTCGCAGATCCTCGTCAACGTGCTGAACAATGCGAGCAAGTACACGCCTGAGCAAGGCCGGATCACCGTGAGCGTACAGGCCGTCGAAGAATGGGTATCGATCATCATCGCCGACACCGGCACGGGCATTTCGGCGGATCTGCTGCCGAAGGTATTCGAACTCTTCTCGCAAGGCGAGCGCACGCTCGACCGCTCGAACGGCGGTCTCGGCATCGGGCTGTCACTCGTGAAGAAACTCGTCGAGATGCATAAAGGAACGATCACCGTGCAAAGCCCCGGACCGGGCCTCGGCACGACCGTCACCGTGCGGCTGCCGCGTTTGCATCATCACGAAAGGCACTCCGCGCTCGCGCTTTCGGAGACGAGCCTGCGCGAGACGCGCGCGGCGCTGCGCATCCTCGTCGTCGACGACAACCGCGATGCCGCCGATTCGCTCGCGATGCTGTGCGAGTCCGAGGGCCATGTCGCGCGTGTCGCCTACTCGTCGTCCGAAGCGCTGGAAGCCGCGCCGCTGTTGCAGCCCGATGTGGCGCTGCTCGATATCGGCCTGCCCGATATCGACGGTTATGAGCTCGCGCGACGCCTGCGTCGCAAGGGAGACACGAAGCCCTTGCTGATCGCGATCACGGGTTATGGTCAGGCAGAAGACCGACTGCGCGCGCAATCGGCGGGCTTCGACTATCACTTCGTGAAGCCCGTGAATGTGGACAGTCTTCTAAAGTTATTGTCTTCGCTCACGGTCACGCGCTGAAGGTCCTGGCTCTACAATGGGCGTTCGATCAACGCCTTCGAGGACGTCATGACGCAACCGCCCATCAGCCGCTATCCCGTTCCCGATCCGCAAGACTGGCCCGACGACATCCGCGCGCGCATTCTCGAAGTACAGGACAAGGCGGGCTTCGTGCCGAACGTGTTCCTCACGCTCGCGCATCGGCCCGATGAGTTTCGCGCATTCTTCGCCTATCACGATGCGCTGATGCTGAAGGACGGCGGCCTGAGCAAGGGTGAACGCGAGATGATCGTCGTCGCGACGAGCGCGGTGAACGATTGCCTCTATTGCGTCGTTGCGCACGGTGCGATTCTGCGCATCTATGAAAAGAACGCGCTCGTCGCGGATCAGGTGGCGGTGAATCATCGCAAGGCGGATATCACGCCGCGTCAGAAGGCCATGCTCGATTTCGCGTTGAAGGTGTGCCGCGCGTCGGGCGCCGTCGACGATGCGGATTTCGCCGCCTTGCATGCGCATGGTTTCAGCGACGAAGATGCCTGGGATATTGCGGCGATCACGGCCTTCTTCGGCTTGTCGAATCGCATGGCGAACGTCATGTCGATGCGGCCCAACGACGAGTTCTTCCTCATGGGGCGTGTGCCGAAGGAGCCGAAGTAAGCACCCATGCGCCTGCCTCCGCTGAAATCCATCATCGCGTTCGAAAGCGTCGCGCGCACGAAGAGCGTGAACCGCGCCGCCGACGAACTCGGCCTCACGCCCTCGGCCGTGAGTCATCAACTGGCGAATCTGGAAAGCATCGTCGGCCGGCCCTTGTTCACGCGACTGGGCCGCGGCCTCGTTCTCACGCCCACGGGCACGCAATATCTTTCCGATGTCACCGGGGCGCTCGCCGAACTGAATCGCGCGACCGAGCGCGCGTCGAGCGAGACCTCCGTCGAGATCCTGCGCATTCATTCGAGTCCGAGCTTCGGGCTGATGTGGCTATTGCCGCGTCTCGCCGCCTTCCAGGAAGCCAATGGCGACATCCAGATGAACCTCGCGTGCTCGTATGAAGACGTGTCGTTCACATCCGGCTATTACGACATCGCCGTGCGTCACGGCTATGCGCACTGGACCGATATCGAAGTGAAGACGCTGCGGCACGAAACCATCGCGCCGCTCGCTTCGCGCGCGTATCTGGAGCGCTTTCCCGTCGCTTCTCCAGACGACTTGCTCGATCGGCGTCTGATTCTCTCCGAATCGCCGCTCGTTCAATGGCAGCAGTGGTTCGGCAAGTTCGGCGTCGCGGTGAAGCGCAAGGCGTTCGACTTTTCATTCGATCGCTCGTACATGTCGCTCGAAGCGGCGGCGCTCGGCCACGGCATCGCGCTGGAAAGCACGATGCTCGCATCGCGGCATCTGGAGCGCGGCTCGCTCGTCCCCGTGTTCGGCAAGGAGTACGCGGTCGAAGTCGGGGCGCATCATCTGGTATACCCGAGTCAGAACGCCGGCTTGCCGCGCGTCGCCAAGTTTCTCGCCTGGATGGACGAGCAAATCGAGCGTCGCGCCGATACCTGAAAATTTCTCAGCAATAGTTGAGCCAAAGTGCGTTGATCGTCAGGTCAAAGGCGAAGAAACTGCGCCTACACCAGACAATCAACGGAGACAACGATGTTGCTCGAGAACCAGGTAGTGATCGTCACGGGCGCGGCTTCGGCGCGCGGCATCGGCAAAGCGACGGCGAAGGCGCTCGCGGCGCAGGGCGCGCGCATCGTCGTGCTGGACCTCAACGAAGCCGACGCACGGAGCGCGGCCGACGATCTCGGCGAAGGCCATCTCGGTCTCGCCTGCGATGTCACCGACAAAGCTGCATGCATCGCCGCCGCCGACGCGACCATCGAGAAATACGGACGCATCGACGCGCTCATCAACAACGCGGGCATCACGCAGCCGATCAAGACGCTGGAGATCGGCGCGGATAACTTCGATGCCGTCATCGATGTCAATCTGCGCGGCACGCTCCATATGTCGCAGGCCGTCATTCCGCAGATGAAAAAGCAGAAGAGCGGCAGCATCGTGTGCATGTCGTCGGTATCGGCGCAGCGCGGCGGCGGCATCTTCGGCGGGCCGCATTACAGCGCGGCGAAGGCCGGCGTGCTGGGTCTCGCGAAGGCGATGGCGCGCGAGTTCGGCGCCGACGGCATACGCGTGAATTCGATCACGCCGGGCCTGATTCAAACCGATATCACCGGCGGCAAGCTCACGCCCGAGATGCGCGCGGACATCATCAAGGGCATTCCGCTCGGACGGCTCGGCGATGCCGCGGATATCGCCAATGCATGCCTGTTCCTCACCAGCGATCTTTCGTCTTACCTCACTGGCGTCACGCTCGATGTCAACGGCGGTATGTTGATCCATTGATCGCACGCACGGACGCACCTGGTTACCGGGGCGTCGAACATGGATGGAGACACACATGAAATCAAAGTTATCCGCAGCCGCGGTCAGCGCCGAATTCGCATCGCCCGACGATGCAGGCAGTTTCGAAGCCAAGACCTACGCGAAGGTCGGACGCCGCCTGATTCCGTTTCTGATGCTGTGCTATCTCGGCGCGTATCTCGATCGCGTCAACGTCGGCTTCGCCAAGCTGCAGATGCTCAACGATCTGCGCTTCAGCGAAACCATCTACGGCATCGGCGCGGGCATCTTCTTTCTCGGCTACTTCCTGTTCGAAGTGCCCAGCAACATCATTCTGCATAAAGTGGGCGCGCGCAACTGGCTCGCGCGCATCATGCTGACGTGGGCCGTGATTTCCGCGAGCTTCGTGTTCGTGAAGTCGCCGACGATCTTCTATGTCCTGCGCTTTCTGCTCGGCGTCGCCGAAGCGGGCTTCGCGCCGGGCGTGATTCTCTATCTGACGTACTGGTTCCCCGCCGCGCGCCGCGCCAAGGCGCTCTCGCTCTTCTTCATGGCGATTCCGCTCGCGGGCATCGTCGGCGGTCCGCTGTCGGGCTACATCATGCATGCGTTCCAAGGCGTTCACGGCCTCGCCGGATGGAAGTGGCTCTTCATGCTCGAAGCGCTGCCCTCGCTCTTCCTCGGCATTGCGATCCTCTTCTATCTCGACAACGGCATTGCCGGCGCGAAATGGCTCACCGACGAAGAGAAGGCACTGCTCAGGCGCAATGTCGAAAAGGACAACGCGCAGACCGTCAGGCATGTGTCGATCCGCGCGTTCATCGGCGATCGCCGTTTGTGGCTGATGGCTGCGATCTACTTCTGCGTCGTGCTGGGTCAATACGGACTCACGTTCTGGCTGCCGACGATCGTGCGCCGCACCGGTGTGGCGGACCCGCTGTGGGTCGGCATTCTCACCGCGATTCCGTATCTCTGCGCCATCGTCGCGCTGCCGCTGATCGGCGCGAGTGCCGACAAGCGCCGCGAGCGCCGCCTGCATCTCGCGATTCCGATGCTCGTATCCGCAGCGGGCTTCGCCACCTTGCCGATGCTCGGCAGCGTGGGGGCATCGATCGTCTGCGTGAGCATCGCGGCGGCAGGCATTCTCGCATCGTCGTCGCAATTCTGGTCGCTGCCTACGGCCGTGCTCGGCGGCATGTCGGCGGCGGCGGGCATCGCCGCGGTCAACTGCTTCGCGAATCTCGCGGGCTTCTTCTCGCCGGCGATCGTCGGCTGGCTCAACGACTTCACGGGCAAATCGACCGCGGGTCTGATCTTCATTTCGGTGGCCATCGTGATCGGTGCGGTGCTCGTGTTCTTCGTGCCCGCCAAGACGGTCAACCGCTGATTCCAGTTCACTCAAGGAGACAACGCATGAGTACTCCCGTCATCGAGGAGGTGACGCTCGCCGAGCGCGCCTATCGTATCCGCCGCAACGCCCTGCTGATGGGCGAGGTCCAGGGCCAGGGCTATATCGGTCAGGCGCTCGACATCGCCGATGTGCTGGCCGTCGCCTACTTCGGCGCGATGAACTACCGCCCCGACGATCCGGAATGGGAAGGCCGCGACCGCTTCCTGCTCTCCAACGGTCACTATGCGATCGCGCTGTACGCCGCGCTGTTCGAAGCGGGCATCCTGCCGCAAGAGGAACTCGAAACCTACGGCAGCGACGACAGCCGTTTGCCGATGTCCGGCATGGCGAGCTATACGCCCGGCATGGAAATGTCGGGCGGCTCGCTAGGGCAAGGTCTCACGATCGCGGTAGGCCGTTGTCTCGGCCTGAAGCGCAAGGGCTCGAAGTCCTTCGTCTATACGCTCTTCTCCGATGGCGAGCTCGACGAAGGCTCGATCTGGGAAGGGCTCATGTCGGCGGCGCACTGGAAGCTCGACAACCTCATCGCGATGGTCGATGTGAACAATCAGCAAGCCGACGGCCCGTCGACGCAGATCATGGCCTTCGAGCCGCTCGTCGACAAGCTCGAAGCATTCGGATGGTACGTGCAGCGCGTGGACGGCAACGATATCGACGCCGTAAAGCAGGCCTTCGACAACGCGCGCAATCTGAAGAACGCGAAGCCGCGCATCATCGTGTGCGATACGAAGATGGGCTGCGGCGTGCCCTTCCTCGAACAGCGCGAGAAAAACCATTTCATCCGCGTCGATGCCCATGAATGGCAACTGGCGCTCGAAGCACTCGAAGCAGGGAGACAAGCATGAGCACCCGCCTGAAAACGTCGGCGATGATCGCGTCGATTGCCAGCGAAGGACAGGTCACGCGTTCCGCGCCCTTCGGCCACGCACTCGTGGAAGAGGCGCGCGCGAAGACGAACATCATCGGCATGACGGCCGACCTCGGCAAGTACACGGACCTGCATGTCTTCGCGAAGGAGTTTCCCGAACGCTACTATCAGATGGGCATGGCCGAGCAATTGCTGATGGGCGCGGCGGCGGGCTTCGCACACGAAGGCGCGCAGCCGTTCGTCACGACCTATGCGGTGTTCGCGACACGCCGCGCATACGACTTCATCCATCAGACGATCGCTGAAGACAATCTCGACGTGAAGATCGTCGCGGCGTTGCCGGGACTGACGACCGGCTACGGCCCGAGCCATCAGGCGGCGGAAGATCTCGCGCTGATGCGCGCGATGCCCAACATGACCGTGATCGATCCGTGCGACGCGCTCGATATCGAACAGATGGTGCCGGCCATCGCCGCGCACAAGGGCCCGGTGTATGCGCGTCTGTTGCGCGGCAACGTGCCCGCCGTGCTCGACGAATACGGCTACCGGTTCGAGCTGGGCAAAGCGAAGCTTCTGCGCGACGGCCGCGACGTGCTCATCATCTCGTCGGGCATTCTGACGATGCGCGCGCTCGAAACCGCCAGCGCCTTGCAGGCCGATAGCGTCGATGTCGCCGTGCTGCACGTCCCGACGATCAAGCCGCTCGATACGGAGACGATCGTCCGTGAAGCGAAGCGTTCGGGGCGTCTCGTGGTGGTGGCCGAAAATCATACGGTGATCGGCGGACTCAGCGAAGCGGTGGCAACGGCGCTGCTCTCCGCCGGCGTCGCGCCAACGTATCGTCAGATCGCGCTGCCCGATGCGTTTCTCGATGCGGGCGCGCTGCCGACGCTGCATGACCGCTACGGCATTTCGACGAACGTGATGTCGAGCACGATCAAAGGCTGGCTCGCGTAACACGCCTTTCGCCGCGCGGTTCGATGAATTGCGCGGCGCTTCAAGCCTTCTTCTTGCGCCCGCCCTTCTTCGCGCCCGCCGCCTCCTTTGCGACGATCACGCCCGGCCCGTTCAGCGCTTCCATCCACGAAAGTGCATCGGCATAGGCGAGGAATTGCTGGAAATAACCCGGCGACACTTCGCGCATGAGCGACAGCGAACGATGCACGAGACTGCTCGAATTGAGCGGCCCTGCGTTCTTCGGCACTTGAGCGAGGGAATCGCGCAATTGCTTTTCCGCGCTGACTTTCGACCACACCGCGCGAAAGTAGTCGAGCAATTCCGCATGCGATGTCTCGTGCGTCGACGACGCCTTCGCGATATCGTCGACCAGCCTCGCGAGCGGCCCGTGTTGGTCGGCTTCATGGTTCGCTGCGTCGGGCGATGCGGCGCGCTCGATATCGCGGCGATAGGCATCGAGCAGTTGCGCAACGCGTTCATCGAGCATGCGGCGCGCTTCGCCTTCATACGCGGCCGCGCGTCGGTCCAGCGCATCGATGAGATGAAAGCGCACGGGGTTCACGCGATCGTCGCCGCTCGCGCGCCATGCGTCGAGCATCGCGCGTGCCGGCGTCGCGCTAGTCATGGGCCTTCGCCGCGCCATCGGATTGACGCGGCACAGCGGAAATTTCCACGCGACGATTCTTCGCGCGTCCGACTTCATCGGCGTTGGAGCTCACCGGCTGCTCCGAGCCGAACGCGGCCGCGAACACCGAAGAGGACGGCACGCCCGCATCGATCAGCGCGCGCATGACGGTCAATGCGCGTTTTGCCGACAGCTCCCAGTTGTCCGCGAAGCGCCGGTTGCCTTCGTGCACTTGTTGATCGTCGGCGAAACCGCTCACCATGAGGATTTCCTCATGCGCGCGCAGATACGTGGCGAGCGGCCCGGCCAGGCTCTTCAGCACGTCGCGGCCTTGCGGCTGCAACTGATCGGAGTTGAGCGCGAAGAGCACATTGCCGCTGATGCCGATGCGCCCGTTGACGAGCGTCACGCGGCCGGACGCGAGCGGCCCCGCGAGCGCCTGTTCCAGTGTCTTGCGCCGCTGCGTCTCTTCCTGCCGATGCTTCACCTCTTCGTCGAGCTTGTTCTCGAGCTGCAACTGCACGCCGATCACGCCGACGAGTATCAGCACGAACGCGCCCAGCAGCACCGACATCAGATCGGCGAACGCGGCCCAGATCGGCGCGGCGTGTTCCGCGCCGCCGTCGATTTCCTCGTTCATGCCGCCCGCGCTCCGGCCACGCGTTGTCCCGCGATATGCTGCAAGTCCTCGACGATCTGCTTCTGCGACATCATGCTCAGATCGATGACTTCCTTCGCCTGCGCGACGTAGTACGCGAGTTGCTCGTCGCTGCGTGCGAGCGACTTGTCGAGCGCGCTTTCGATGCGTTCGAGATGCGCGACGAGCTTGTCGTTCGATTCGCCGAAGGACTGCACGGCCGCGCCGAACGCATCCGAGAGGCTCGCCATTTCGACGGCGCTCGTCGTCACTTGCGCGGCCATCGAGCCGAGCTTGCCGGCGTGCGTTTCGACCGTCCCGGTGAACTGCGTGCCGACGCGTTCCAGCAGCGTCGCCGAGGTATCGACCAGCGCGTCGATCGCCGCGCGTTGTTCGTTCGATGCGAGATTGACCGCATCGAGCAGTGTCTCGACCGTGGCGAGCAGGCGGCTGCGCTCATCGAGCATCGCGGTATCGCGCACCATCGACTCGGAAAGCTTCTGACGCATTTCCGCGACGACTTCGGCGGCGGCCTTCGGCGCTTCCGAGGCGGCCGCGACAAGCCGCTCGATCTCCGCGATGGTCGCGCTCGCGTGGGTCTGCGATTGCGTCGACATGTCGCGCGCGGTTTGCGCGAGCGCATCGCAGATGTCCTTCTGACGATTCGCGGCGACCTCGCTCGTTTCCTGCCATTGCTCGCGCAACGAGCCGGCCATCGTGTCGAGCGCGCCGCTCCATGCCGCGAGACGCTCTTCGCCGCGCTGCGCGAGTTCGGCGCGCAGGTCCGCATGCGACCGGTCGACCGATTGCACGAGCGCTGCCGCATGCCCCTCGAAACTGGCCGCGGCGGCCGTCAACGCGTTCTGATTCTGCGCGGCGGTTTGTTCGTTGGCGCGCGCCTGCTGTGCGAGCGCGTCGCTCCATGTTTGCGCCATGTTGCCCGTCGCGGTTTCGAGGCGCGCGGCAACATCGCCGATCAGGCCGGACGAACGAGAATCGAAAGTCTGCGCGAAACGTTCCAGCGATGCATCCATGCGCGCGACCAGCGCATCGCTGGATTGCTCGTGTTTCGCGACCGACGACTGCAGCCCGCCCGACACGCGATCCATTTGCACGGACACGCCTTCGACGAGCGCCGTCGCGCGCTGATCGAACGCTTGCGCGAAGCGATCGAGCGATGCGCCCATCTCGCCGACGAGCGCTGCGTTCGACTGCGCGTGTCTGGAGAGCGACGCGTTCCAGATCTCCGCGACCTTCGCCGACGATGCCTCGAAGCCGCTCGACAAGCCGTCCAGCTGACGCGCCACCGCTTGCTCGACATTGCCGTGCAACGCGGTGACTTCGCGGGCGATGCCGTCCATCGTCGCCTGCATGACGGGTTGCAACGCGGCGCTGGCGGCGCGCGCGCTGTCGGCGACGCTTTGCTTCAACGACAATTCGACCGATGTCGCCAGCCGCCGATACGACGTCTCCGCTTTCGCATGAAACGCATCCTGACTCGCGATCTGACGCTCGCTCGCGGCGAGGCTCTGCTGCTCGATCGCGATGGTCATCGACTGAAGACGATCGACGAGCTTCGGCATCAATTCGGTCTGAAGCTGGAGCAGCTTGAACGTTTCCTCGCGCTGATGCGCCTGAGTGAAGACGCGCAGCGTCGTCGCGATCTTGATGTCGAGTTGCTGCGTGACATGCAGACGTTCGCGACGGCACAGCGCCGACAGGAGGCCGAGCATCGCGGAGGTCGCGACACCCGCGATCGACGTGCCGAACGCGAAACCGAGACCCGTCACCGGCGCGGCGAGCGATGCGCGTATCGCCGTGAGATCCGATGCGCTCTGCAGCGCCGTGCCCGTGCCGCGCAGCGTCGCGACCATGCCGAGCAGCGTGCCGAGCATGCCGAGCAGCACGAGCAAGCCGACGAGATACGGCGCGAGCACCGGACCCGGCAGCGCCGCGCGTTCGCCTTCGACACGCAGACGCACCGCATTGCGCAGGCTCGGATGCAGACTGTCGAGCCACACGACGAGACTGCGCGGCGCAGTCGCGAGTTGCTGGACGGCGTGTTCGAGCGAGCCGGTGATCTGGTGATAGCGGCGCAATTCGGCCGCGCCGGCGAGATAGCATCCGGCGATCACGAGCGTGACGGCGAACGCGATCGCATTCGATGCGATATACGCAATGCCGATGCCGAGGACCGCGGCAAGGCCAGTCGAGAAAACAGCGATGTGCAAAAGATTTCGGGGCATAGCGAGCCAGTTAGCGGGGGCGAAGAGCCGCGAGCAAGCCTTCGATCGGTTGAAAACGAACGTCCAGTTCGGCGAGCAACACGCTTTGCAGATCCTTGCGAAACACCTCGAGCCACGCATCGGACGCCGCTGTCTCGGCAGAAGCACGCGCGCTTTTCAGGCGCTCGAAGTGCTTGCCGAGCAATGCGGGCACGTTGGCGAGCAGACTGCGCTCGCGCGCGCTCAGCGCCTGTTCCATGACGGCATCGACGACGGCGAGACGCGCCATGTCCGGCGATCTCGTCGCGAGCAGCGATCTCAAACGCGTGCGCAACGCGCCGATATCGGATTCCATCGCCTGCTGCAAGGACACATAGCGCTGGCGATAGTCCGCGTAGTCGGCCGGCGAATCGTCTGGCGACGGCTGCGCGGGCGCGCGATGCCTGCGGCGCGCGGCGGCCTCCTCGCGTGCGAATGCGCCCGCGAGCGAGGCCCGCACGCGCGCGCACTCTTCCTCCACGTCGCGGGGCGCGGATCGCGCGCCTGATACGGCGGCGGGATCGGTGGCGAGCGCGGTGGACAGCGCGATCGCATCGGTCCAGCCGAGCCACTGGCTCAGGCGGTCCGCGAGCGATTGAGCGGGTTCGTGAACGTCGAGATCGGCAAAATGTGCCAGCAGGCGAACGAGCGCCGGGCCGCTGAATGCCGTGCGCTTCATGCCTTGCACAGGATCACCGGGGGCAAAAGGACGCTATTTTACCCGTGCGCGCGAAATCGACGCTCCGTTTCGCGTCGAGTCGCGCCAATGGGCCTGCAAACGCCGCCTCAGGGCGCCTTCGCCGGCATGAACGCGAACGGCTGCGTCGCGACGAAACTTCCCGCCGTCTCGCCCGAGAAGACCTGCCCCGCGTCGATGGTCAGCTTCATCACCGGCGCGCCCGGATTCAGATTGAGCTTCTTCAGCGACACCCAGAACGTATCGGGCCGCGTCGCCGAATCAAAGTAGTAGATCATGTTCTGCTGATCCGATACCGTGCGCCATATCGTCGACGAGAGATTGGGCTGCTCCGGCGTGCTGATGCCGAGCGGCACGCTCACCGAACGCATCAGGCTCATGACGCTCGCCACCGCCTGATACGCATACGACTGCTGCGGCACGCCCGCCATGTAGTCCGGGTCGGCCTGCTTCGGAATGGCGTCGAGCAGGAACGACGTGCGCACGAAGCGATCCGCCGCGCGGTTCGTGCCCGGCAGAAAGCCGAGTCCCCCGACGCTCTTCCAGTAGGTGTCGATGGCGAGTTGTTCGTCGTAGATCGGCGAATTCGTCATCACCTTGTACTTCTTGCCCTGATGGATGATGAGCTTGCCGTTGATGTACTCGAAGATCGCCGAATCGCCGCGCGCATCGGAAAGCGACAGATGAATCGTCAGCGGTTTGCCGTTGGGCAGCGGCGGCGCGATGATCTGGAACGGCTCGCGCGAAAGCACATAGACGGCTTGCCCGACCGTCGCGAAGTTATCGAGCGCGTATTGCGCCCACAGGCTGATCGACATCGGATCGCGCTTCGGATCCGGCTTGCCGTAATCGGTCTCCGCGAGATAAAGCGCGTTGGCGACGAGGCCGCGCTCGTTCATCCCGTCCACGGTGCCGATTTCATAACCCGACACCACCACGCTGCCGTACTTCGATTTCCACTTGATCGAACGCGGCCCCGCATTGCCATCGCGTTCGATGCCCGCCGGCATCACCCATAGATTCGAGCGCATGTCCTCGGACCAGTCCATCGAACGGCCCGTTATCACGAGGCCTTTGTCGCCGACATACAGTGCGCGCGTGCAGGCAAGCGCGAGCGACGTGGACAGCAATGCGAGCGCGACGAGGCACGCGAGCTTTCGAGTCAGACGGGTCATGGCCGTGTTCCCTTTAGTCGATGGTCGAAGATTCGGTCGCGCGCGGGCATGTCGCGCGTGACGGGCGCTTCGACGAAGACGCGCCGCGCCGCCGCGATCACCAGCGACACCCAGAGCACGGGCATCAGCATGCGTTGCAGCCGGTTGATGCGCAAGCGCACGCCGCCCGGCGCGGGCTTTTCTCCGGCGCCTGAGCCATTTCCTGAAAGAACGGCACGCGCACCGGCGATGTCCGAGGGAAGCAGATCGGGCGTGAACTGGATGCGCTTCATCGTGACGGCGAGGCGTGCGGAGATGGCCTCCACGGTGCGCGTTTTCGCGACGCCGGGCAGGCTTTCGAGCAACACGTGGCCATCGGCGAGCAGCGCGATCAGAATCTGCCGCACGACGGCCTGCTGCCCCACGACCGCTTGCCGGATGCTCGCTTCGAACCGCCGGATGGTATCGCGCATGACTGGCTCGTTCCCGATGGTTGTCTCACCTGACGTTGCGCCGCATGGCGCCACGAGCGCCCGAACCACAAGTTACTGGACCGGGGCGCTTTCGTCAAAGCATCGCATTGCTGCATTTTCTGCAACTTGATGGGCCGCCGTGTCCGATATGTTCCATGCGCCCGAGGCTCTGCGCGGCTTCGCGACAGTGCCTTGGAAAAAGATTGAATTCGAGTATGTGTTCGTATATTGGTGGCCCGAATGGAGTGGGTGGGGGTCGGTGCGATGACCGGGGCGCACGCGCAGTAGCGCACATGGCGGACAGATCGACGAACCAGGAGCAGGACACGACCGCACGTGGTTCGCGAATGCGTCGCATCGCGCGATGGGCCGCGCTGCTGCGCTTGTGCCCCGCGCTCGTGGGCTATGGCTTGAGCTGGGCGATGACCGAGCGAACGAAGCCGCAGATCCGCATCGTGCTCGGCGACGGCGTGCACGGCCCGCAAGGCATGGCATGGGTGCCCGGCGGCGGCTCCTGATGGGCAGCGACAGCAAGCTCGCACAGGCGAACGAGCGTCCCGCGCACAAGGTGCGCGTCCATGGCTACTGGATGGACGAACATCACATGAGCCATGCGGAGTGTCTCAAGTTCGTCGCGGCGACGGGCTATGTCACCACCGCCGAGAAGAAGCCCGACTGGGACACGCTCAGGGTGCAACTGCCGCCGAACGCGAAACGCTGCACGCGTTCCATCGCGCGGGCCTCGATGCGTGTCGCGGCGACCGCGATGCCTGGACACGTGGCATCGGCACGGTGATGCGGGCGGATCGCGCCTCCGTACTATCGCTGGGTGATGGGCGCAGGCGATTGAGCTCAGAACACGAGCGTGGCCGTCGCCATGAAGGTCTTCGTGCTCTTCAGCCGGTTGGTGCTCGCGACCGAAGGCACCCAGCGCAGGCTCGCGGATAGCGGCGTTTTTCCGCCGAGCCTGGTCTCGTAGGTGATGATCGGGCCGATGCTGAAGTCGTGGCCGACGAAGCCGTCGAGCCGATCGGCGGTCGGGCCGGTGTCGTTGCCGAGCTGCTGCACCGTGCCCATCACGACACCCATGCCGAAACCGTTCGCGAACTTCTTCAGGCCCATCACGTCGAGCGTGAACAGCGGGGCGTTCTGATAGTTCGTCGCGGTGTTCTTCGTGTAGAACTGAAAGCCCATCACCGCGTCGAACTCGAGCCCGTACTTCGGCACGATCTTCGTATAGGCGATCTGCGGCACGAAGGTCCAGGTGTTGAGGCTCGGATTAGCGAGCGCGCCCGCTTCGTACTTGCCGGTCGGCGCCCAGATGTTGAAAGACAGCGCGATGTGATCGGTCTCCGAAAAGTGGTAGCCCGCCTCGATCGGCGTGAACAGCATGTCGTAGAGATTCGACACGCGATCGCTGGTCGTCGTGTTGAGCTGACCGACGGAAAAGCTGCCCGCCACGTTCTCCCACACATACGGCAGCGTGATGCCCGACGCGAATGCCCAGCCGCCGGCACTGCCCCACACTTTCAGCAGACTCGCGAGGGTGAGCGACAGTTCGCCATCCACGCCGAGCGAGCTTCGCCCTCCGATGGGCACCTGCCGGTCGGCGCCGATCGAGCCGTCGAGATAGACCGTCTCCAGGCCCGCGATCCACGCCGGCTCGGTCGGCACGATGCCCACGCCCGACAGCACGCTCGTTCCCGCAACGGGCCTTCCCAATGCGCCCTCCGTCGCCGACGCGCTGCCCGCGACCAGCATCGACACCACCGCGAGCATCGCGGCTTGCGCACCCCTGGAAGAGCGACGCTGTCGCGCATTCATCCGCGTTCTCATGGCCCTACCTCCGGGAGATTGCAGCCTGCATCGGTCCAGCAATATTGGAATCCCTCGGGTTTGTAAAGGCGCACGCCGCGCACGCGGCTATGATTGATGCTTCAATTTGTCGATTGCATGCGTTATGCGAAATGCCATGATTCCGTCGATCAGACGCCTCACCCCTGCCGATGCGCCAGCGTTCCGCGATATCCGCCTCGAAGGCCTTCAACGTCATCCCGAGTCGTTCGGCGCGGCATACGACGACGAGCGCGCGCAAGCGCTCGACTGGTTCCGCGCACGCATCGCGGACCATGCGGTTTTCGGCGGTTATTCAAGCGACGGCGCGCTTGCCGGCGTGGCCGGGCTTTTGGTGCCCCCTGGCGAGAAGGTCAGACACAAGGGCATTCTCTGGGGCATGTATGTGCGCGAAAGCGCGCGCGGCGCGGGGCTGGCTGCTGCGCTCGTCGATACCGTACTCGCGCATGCGCGCGGCATCGTCGATGAAATCAAGCTCGAAGTGGCGCCGGACAATCTCGCTGCGATCAGGCTGTATCGTGCGGCGGGCTTCGTCGAATACGCACGCGAGCCGCGCGCGCTGAAGATCGATGGCGCGTATCACGACTCGGTCTTCATGACGCTCGTTTTCGGGCGCGCGTCCTAGCGAATAGATCAGGAAGAAGGGAAGCCCAGCATCGTCGCCTTGGCGCGCAGGTCGGCGAAGCGCCCGCCCGGTGTAGGCGTTTGCGATGCGCCCTCCGCGGCCTTCGCCGTCTGCGATTTGTCGACGGTAGAGAGACCCGATCCGGTCGATGGCGTGTTCGAGCATTCGAGGCCGAACGGTCCCTGGGCTACCGTGAGCGCCGGCGCATCGGTGCGCGCCGCGTCGCTCAGGTCGAGCGCATAGGCCATGTTGAAGGTGTTTGGATCGCTTGCGCGCACGCCCAGCGGATCGAGTCCGAAGCGCCACGCGAGCAGTTGATGTATCGAGCTCGGATCGAAGGGATAGCGCGCCACGTTGTTCGCACGCACGCGCGGCCCGAGCAGCATGCAGGGCACGCGAAAGCCGAGGCGGCCGTCGTTGCCGAGCGCCTGTTCCGCCGACGACAGCGACTTCACCGGCGGCGCGACGTGCTCGAAGAAGCCGCCCCATTCGTCGTAGACGATGATCATGAGCGTCGTGCTCCAGTTCGGGCTCGTGCGCAATGCTTCGTAGATTTGCCCGAGCAGCGCCTGGCCGTTGCGCACATCGGCATGCGGATGATCGTCGTTCGAGGTTCCGTTCGCTTCGCCGCCGAAGCTCGGATCGACCATGCAGAACGACGGCAGACTGCCGGCCGCGGCATCGGACAGGAACTCGGAAAACAGCTTCGAGCGGCCGACATAGCGCGTGCCGTAGAGCGCCGTGAACGGCACGTCGTGGAAGTAGTACTTCGACGACACGTTCTTCGCGTCGAGACGGTCCCAGATCGTCGATAGAGACGACGTATCGAGCGTGTCGCTCAGACGATCCGTCTCGCCGCTATGCAGATAGATGCGGTTGGGGAACGTGTCGGAGAGAATGCCGCTCATGTAGTAATCGCAGACCGTGTACTGCGTCGCCGCCTGACGATAGAACTCGAGATCGCTGCCCGTGAAGTAACCGATAGGCAGCAGATCGCCGCGTGTCTTGTTGGTATCGGACGTGAGCAAAAAGCCGTTCATCGCGCCGTTAGCCAGATGCGTGCGGCCCGCGTCGTATTCGTGATCGGGGTCCGCGAACTGACAGCCCTGATAGCCGTAGGCCGCGTTGGCGGACAGCGAGAAGGTCGACTGCACCGCGCCGAATGCATCGGTGAATTGCTTGCCAGCCTGCGCGCCCTCCGCGCCCGGCACCCAGCCGAGCATGTGATCGAAGGAGCGGTTCTCCATCGTGACGAGCACGATGTGATCGATGCCCGAGGTCGCCGGCGCGGGCAACGCCGGACGCGGCAGGTTCGCGCGATCGGGCGGGATCGCGCCGATGGGATTCGTCGGCGTGACGGTGCCCGAGTCGTCGTCGTTGCCGCCGCCGCATGCGGACAGCATCGCCGTGCCGGCGAGCGCGGCAAGCAGACGGCGGCGCACCGCGTCGGGTTCGTTCGAAGGCTTCCGCATGACGGCGCTCCCTGTGAGTGTAGTTATCGAACGCCGTTCGCCGGAGAACGTGGCTGCGCGTCGATACATCGAACGCGAACGGCTTGTGGGTGCCGGGTTATAGCATGCGGCGTTCCCGGCGCCCTTCACTCACATGGCAACGCCTCTATGCGGGCTTCACGACCGAGCTGCTCGCGCCGTCCTTGACGGGCGCATCGAGCGAATACGCGTCGATGCCGTCGATGCAGCCGAGATTGACGCGCCACTCATCCGGATTCGAGCGCGTCTGATGGAACGTGTAAATTCCACAGCGCTTGCAGAAGAAATGCTTCGCGACTTGGGCGTTGAACTGATAGAGCGAGAGTTCGCTCTCGCCCGACAGGATGCGCAGCTTGTCGGCCGTGAACGGCGCGGACATCACCGCGCCGCGCCGGCGGCACAGGCTGCAATTGCAGCGCACGGCCGGCTCGGCCGGCGTCTGAACTTCGAAGGTGACCGCGCCGCAATGGCACGCGCCTTT
Source organism: Caballeronia sp. J97 (assembly GCF_905220305.1). Lineage (NCBI taxonomy): Bacteria > Pseudomonadati > Pseudomonadota > Betaproteobacteria > Burkholderiales > Burkholderiaceae > Caballeronia > Caballeronia sp. J97. The sequence goes on from NZ_CAJMZL010000019.1 coordinate 39,931, forward strand.
CAGGATCGTCGGGTTCATCGTGGCTGCTTCTCCTTTGCGGTTTTCCTTCAGGCCGCGTCCTCCACGTATTGCGCGAGTCCGCGTCCGAACGACCAGTCCTCGCGGCGATTCGGCGCCAGCACGATCAGCACGTCTTCGGGCCGCAAGCCGGGCGACGCGGCGAGCCTGGCCGCCAGCGTCCGGTAGAACGCCTTCTTGGTCGACGTGTCGCGCCAGTCGCTCGCGGTGATATGAATGAACACGAGATCGTCGCTTCGTTCGACGCCGAGATAACCGGGATCGTAAATGAAGTCGTCGCGCTCGTGTTCCTGGATCAACTGGAAACGATCGTCGGCGGGGACTTTGAACGCTTCGACGAGCGCTTCGTGCACGCTGTTCGAGATCGCGCGGATATGGTCGCGCGGCTTGCCTTTCACGAGTGAGATTCTGACGAGCGGCATGGAGGATTCTCCTTCGAGATCGAATTCGGTGAACTCGACTCTACGCCGCGCCATCGAGGCTGAACATTGAATTGTTCTGCATCGACCGTTCGACAAAACCGCATCATCGTGCGCGCAGTGCCTCGACGATATTCATCCGCGACGCCCGCATCGCAGGCAGGAATCCGCCGACGAGACCCATCACGAGCGAAAAGCCGAGTGTCTTCGCGACGACCGAAGGCGTCAGCATGAAGCGGAACGACAGATCGGCGAAGGTCTGGAAATTGGTCGTCGAAAAAGAAGCGAATTGCATCAGCGCCGCGCAGCAAAGCCCTGCCACGCCGCCGACCAGACCGATCAGCAGCGCTTCGAGCAAAAACGCCCCGAGCACGTCGAAGCGCTTGAATCCGAGCGCGCGCAAGGTCCCGATTTCCGCGACGCGATTCGCCACCGACGCATACATCGTGATCATCGCGCCGATCATCGCCGCGATCGAAAAGATGATCGACAGCGTGAAGCCGAGAATATTGATGAAGGTCGACAGCGCCTTCGACTGATCGCCGTAGAACACCTGCTCGCGCTTCGCTTCGTCGGCGAGGCGCGGGTCCACGTCGATATCGGCACGGAAGCGCTCGAACGCATCGCTGCGCGCGATACGCACGATCATCGACGAATAGCTCGTGCGCCGGAACGATTGCATCAGTTGATCGACATCGCCCCAGATTTCCGAATCGAAACCGCTGCCGCCCGCGTCGAAATGACCGACGATGGTCCAGTCGCGCTGCGCGAAACGCAAGTGATCGCCGATGCGCGTGCCGCCGAATCCCTTCGCGATGCTGCTGCCCACGACGATCTCCGACGATCCGCGCCGGAACATGCGCCCCGCCGTGAGCTTTACTTGCGGACGCAGTTGCACGCCCATCGGCGAGACGCCGCGAATCACGACATTCGCGGGCGTATTCGTGCCCAGCTTGGTGAGCGAGATCAGCACCACGGTTTCCTTCGATGCGAGCGGTGCGCCGTCGCCGTTCATCGCGACCGAGGGATGCATCTCCATCACGTTCGCCTGATTGCGGTCGATCGCGCTCTGGATCTCCGTTTCAGCGCCCTTGCGGATCACGACGACGTTGTCCGCTTCGCCCGTCGACACGAGCGTTTGCCTGAGGCCGGCGTCGAGCATCAGCACGGTCGCGAACACGAACACGACCAGCGCGAGGCCGCCCGCCGTCAACAGCGTCGTGAGACGGCGTGCCCAGAGATTGCGCGCGACGTAGGAAACGGGAATGGCCATCGCGCGCCCTCAGCCGATCGCCCGCAGGCCTTCGACGATGCGCACGCGGCTCGCCTGCACCGCCGGCGCGATCGCCGCCGCCATCGCGACGGCGAATGCGCACGCGGCCTGCAGGAGCATGGTTTCGCGCGAAACCATGAAGACCGGGAACACGCCGCCCGTCGCGTGCTTGAAGACTTCGGCCATCGGCGGCGTCGCCAGAATGCCGATGCCGCCGCCGATCGCGCAGATCGCCATCGATTCACCGAACACCAGCACGGACAGAAACGCGGGACCGAAGCCGAGCGCCTTCAGGGTCGCGTATTCGGTGATGCGCTCGCGCGCGCTCATCGCCATGGCATTCGCCATCACGGCCATGATGATCAGGATGACTACATAAGACACGACGCGTATCGCCGCGATGATCTGATTCGACATCGCGACGAAACCGAGTTGAAACGCCTGCTCCGTTTCGGTCAGTGTTTCGGCGAGCGAGTTCTTGAACACGTTGTCGATGTTGCGCGAGACGGCGGCGGCTTCGTCCGGATCCTTGATGCCGACCACATACACACCGACCTGATCCACGGTACGTTTGGTCGTCTTGCGGATCGTCTCGTTCAGATAGTCATAGTGAAAAATCAGTTGCCGCGTGATGGTCGATTCGTCGCGGCCTTCCATGATGCCGCGCACGACGAAGTCCCATGTTCCCGGATAGATCGTGCCCTTGAGCGGAATGACATCGCCGACCTTGAAGCCGTATTGATCCGCGAGTTGCCGCCCGATGAGCGCGCCTTTGCGGTCGCGCTGATAATCGGCGCGTTGCTGCCCCGACACGATGAACTCGGGATACAGATCGAGATAATTGTCCGACACGGCGAACTGCGCGAAGAAGTTCTTCGGATCGCGATAGACGCCGCCGAACCAGTTCGAGCGCGCGACGAGCGTGACGCCATCGACGCCGCGGATGCGGTTTTCATACGCGAGCGGCAGCGGAAACACCAGCGAGATCGCGTTGCGCGTGACGAGCCGCGCGTTCGATGCCGCCGCCGCGCCCGCATACCACGCATCGACGACCGTATGCAGCAGGCCGTAAGCGAGCACGGCGATGGTCAGCCCGAGCACCGTCAGGGTGGTGCGCAGCTTGTGCCGCAGCGCGTTGCGCAGGATCAGCTTGAGCACGAACATGATGGCTTAGCGCGTGGTTCCATCGATCAGTTCGCCCTTCTCCAGATGCACCAGCGCCTTCGCCGCGCCGGCCGCGTGCGCGTCGTGCGTCACCATGATGATGGTCTTGCCGAGCCTGTCGTTGAGGCGTTGCAGCATCGCGAGTACATCGGCGGCGGAGTTGCGGTCGAGATCGCCCGTCGGCTCATCGGCGACGATCAGCGTCGGGTCCGTGATCAGCGCCCGTGCGATCGCGACGCGCTGCTGCTGGCCGCCCGACAGTTCCGACGGATAGTGGCTCATGCGATCGGCCATGTTGACCATGTCGAGCACCATCGCGACGCGTTCCTTGCGCTCATGTCGCGTGAGACGCGTGAGCATCAGCGGCAATTCGACGTTCTCGAACGCGGACAACACCGGCATCAGGTTATAAAACTGAAAAATGAAGCCGACGTTCGCCGCACGCCAGTCCGCGAGCGCGGCTTCGGGCAGGCGCGTGATATCCAGGCCGCCGACGCGCAGCTCGCCGCTATCGGGCCGGTCGATGCCCGCGATCAGATTGAGCAGCGTGCTCTTGCCCGATCCCGACGGGCCCATCAACGCGACGAAGTTGCCTTGCGCGATGGACAGCGTGATGTCGGTCAGCACCGGCACCGTCTGCACGCCGCGCCGATACGACTTCGCGACATGGCTGATCTGAACGAGAGGTGTCGTGCTCACGCTATTTCTTCGCCACGGTGACTTTGGCGCCGTCCCTGATCTTGTCGCCGGGAGCGAGCACGAGCACGTCGCCAGGCTTCACGCCCTGCACCGCCAGCAGATCGCCGATGCGCTCGCCGGCCGTCACGGGCACTTCGCGCGCGGTGTCGCGCTCGACCGCGTAGACCACCTTCTTGCCGTCGCGCGTGACGACCGCCGAAGGCTGCACGGCGACGAGCGCCTTCTTCTCTTCGGGCGGCACCGGCTTCGACAGGAACGCGACCTTCGCGGACATGTCGGGCAGCACGCGCGCATCGCGCTCGACGAAGCGCACCTTCACGAGCACGGTGGCTTTGGAGCGATCGACCGTCGGCACGATGCGCGACACGCGGCCGGCGAAGCGCACGTCGGGCAGTGCGTCGAGTTGAATCTCGCACGGCTGCTCGACGGCGATGCGCGAGATGTTCGACTCGGCGACGTCGGCTTCGACTTCGAGCGTTTTCATGTCGGCGATGGTGACGACCGCGCCCTTGCTGTCGGACGCCGACGAGAACGGCGTGATGTTGTCGCCGACGTTCGCGTGCTTCTCGATCACGACGCCATCGAAGGGTGCGCGGATCACGGTTTGATCGACGGCGACTTGCGCCGCTTGCGCATTCGCTTGCGCGGAAACGATCGCGGCTTCGTCGCTGTTGATGGACGCCTTGGCCTTGTCGTAGCGGGCGAGCGCGGCGTCGTATTGCGTCGCCGGAATCGCGCCTTGCGGTGCGAGGATTTTGTAGCGCTGGAGATCGACTTCGGCGTTTTTCAGTTCGGCGCGCTGAAGCTCCAGATTCGCCCGCGCGACCTTGACCTGCGCCTGTGCCTGCGCGAGCGATGCATTGACGTCGTTGCTCTCGAGGCGCGCGATGATCTGGCCTTCCTTCACCGGCGTGCCTTCGAGCACGCCGAGCCATTCGACGCGTCCTTGCCCTTTCGATGCGACCGCTGCCTTGCGCTGCGGCACGACATAGCCGGTGGCGTTCAGCAGCGTATAACCCTGCGACGGATAAACCGATGTAACGGTGGCGGTCTCCACGGCCTGCGGTCCGGTGAGACGAAACGCCACGCCGATGAGCGCGAGCAGAATCGCGACGACGATGACATAACGAAGCCAGTTGCGCCGACGGCGCGGCATCGCGGCGGACGGTCCCCGGTCGATTTTGAGTTTTTCCAGATCGTGTTCGGCCAATTTATTGACTTTGCGCCGCGGCATGGGCCTGCGGATCGGGATACGGTGAAGGGATGGTCAGTATAGCGCCGACATTCGCCGGGTTTATGGAGCCTTTACTTGTCTCCCGGCACCGACACGCCATGCGCCCGCTTCAGATCGTCCGCGATGAAATCGACGAACGCACGAATGCGCGCCGACATTTGATGCCGCCGCGAATACACCGCGTAGATATCCGCATTGGGCGTCTCGTGCTCCGGCAGCACGGGCACGAGGCGGCCATCGGCGAGATAGTCCCTGATGTCCCATTCCGCGCGCATCAGGATGCCGTGCCCTTCCAGCGCCCATTTCACGGCAATCTCGCCATCGTTGGTCGTCAGATTGCCCTTGATGCGCACGGCCTCCGTCTTGCGCGCCGCGCCGCGGCCCGTCGTCAGTCGCCACACGCCGTAGGCTTCGTCACCCTGGCGTATGCCGATGCAGTTGTGCCGCGCCAGTTCATGCGGCGTCGCGGGCATGCCGTGCGACGCGATATACGCGGGCGCCGCGCACAGAAGCCGCCGGTTCGCCGCGAGACGCCGCGCGATCACGCGCGTGTCGGGCGGCTCGCCGAAGCGGATGCAGACGTCGAAGGCGTCGTCGGTGAGCGGTGGCGGCGCGACCGACAATTGAAGCTGCACCGACACTTGCGGATGCCGCACGACAAAGCGCGAGATCGCGGGCGCGACGTGACTGCGCCCGAAGCCGAGCGTCGCGTTCACGCGCAGCAGTCCCTTCGGACTTTTTTTCGCGCTGCCGAGCAACTCGGCCAGCGCGTCGATCTCGTCGAGAATGCGCCGCGCGTGCTTTAGATACAGTTCGCCTTCGGGCGTGAGCATCATCCGCCGCGTCGTGCGGTTGACGAGCGGCACGCCCGCGCGCGCTTCCATCTGCGTGAGACGCTTGCTCACGGCGGCCGCCGTCAGTCCCAGCTCGCGGGCCGCAGCGCTCAGGCTGCCCGACGCGGCGAGCGTCGAAAAGAAGCTCAGATCCGACGGCTGAACGGTCTCCGCCATGACGCTCACTTGTGAATCGAAGTTAAAGATGCTTTGAGTTTAGCACCGGTTCCAGCGCTGAAAGTTGGGTAAAGTGACTACACGCTGAAACGCGCCCGACACATCGAACACGGAGACGAGACATGAAGACCTATCGCATCGCGACCATTCCCGGCGACGGCATCGGCAAGGAGGTCGTTCCCGCCGGTCAGCAGGTGCTCGAAGCGCTGGCACGCAGCACGCAAAATTTTGAATTCCAGTTCGAGAACTTCGATTGGGGCGCGGACTACTTCCGCCAGCACGGCGTGATCATGCCCGCCGATGGCCTCGACGCGATCCGCGACAAGGACGCGATTCTGTTCGGCTCCGCGGGCGATCCGGACGTGCCCGATCACATCACGCTGTGGGGCCTGCGCCTGAAGATTTGCCAGGGCCTCGACCAGTACGCCAACGTGCGCCCGACGCGCATCCTGCCGGGCATCGACGGCCCGCTCAAGCGCTGCAAGCCCGAAGACCTGAACTGGGTGATCGTGCGCGAGAACTCGGAAGGCGAATATTCGGGCGTCGGCGGCCGGGTGCATCAGGGCCATCCGATCGAGGCGGCGACCGATGTATCGATTCTCACGCGCGCCGGCGTCGAACGCATTTTGCGCTTTGCATTCAAACTCGCGCAGTCACGTCCGCGCAAGCTGCTGACCGTGATCACGAAGAGCAACGCGCAGCGTCATGCGATGGTCATGTGGGACGAGATCGCGCTGGAGATCTCGAAGGAATTCCCGGACGTGAAGTGGGACAAGGAACTCGTCGATGCCGCCACGGCGCGCATGGTCAATCGCCCCGCCACGCTCGACACCATCGTCGCGACGAATCTGCACGCCGACATCCTGAGCGATCTGGCTGCCGCGCTGGCGGGCAGCCTCGGCATCGCGCCGACGGGCAACATCGATCCGGAGCGCCGCTATCCGTCGATGTTCGAGCCGATCCACGGCTCCGCGTTCGACATCATGGGCAAGGGCCTCGCCAATCCGATCGGCACGTTCTGGTCCGTCGTGATGCTGCTCGAACATCTCGGCGAATTCGATGCCGCCAGCCGCGTGATGGCCGCGGTCGAAGCGGTCACCGCCGATCCCGCGCTCCACACCGGCGATCTCGGGGGCAAGGCGACGACGGCGCAAGTAACGGCTGCCGTGTGCGCCTTTGTCGCGCGCGTGGAAACGGCTGCGGCGTAACGAATGTGGGCACTGGCGCGCGAACGCGCCGCGCCGGTCGATGCCGCGCATGTCCCTCTCAGGCGCGCGTGCGGCAGGCATCGCGACGGCCGATAAAGGCCGGAGGGTCACGCGGCGGGTGATTACGCCGCCGTCGCGATGCCACGTGCGGCTCGCGGGTCATCGCCTCCAGCCTGCCAGCTCCAGTTCCGCGAGCACGCGTTCCAGCACTTCGTCCCAGTTGTCGCGTTCCGTCTGGTTGAAGATACGCATGTTCGGATACCAAGGCGTGTCTTCACGTCCGCGCATCCAGCGCCAGCAGCCGCGATGCCGGTTCAGCATCCAAACCGGCTTGTCCAACGCGCCCGCGAGATGCGCGACCGACGTATCCACGCAGATCACGAGATCCAGCGATGAAACGAGCGCCGCAGTGTCGGCGAAGTCTTCGATTTCATCCATCCAGTCGACGACATGCATGCGCTGCCGGGGCAGCAGCTTCTTCGCGTCATTCACCGGCTTCTGCAGGCTGATCCAGCGGGCGTGCGGCCATGAGATCAACGTGTCGATCTGCTCCGTGCCGATGCTGCGCCTCGCATCGACGTCCGGGCGAAATCTGCCGCCGGCCCAGGCAAGACCAATGCGCGGCAGCGCCCCGTCACCGAGTTCGACGAGACGCGCCGACCAGCGCCGCACCGCGTGTGCTCGGGCATGGAGATACGGGATCGACGCCGGGACCGAATCGACATCCGTATCGAATGCCAGAGGCATGGACATCAGCGGGCAGAACATGTCCCACTGCTTCAGATCGATGTGTCTCGCGTCGAGATAAAGGAAGTCGCCCGACCGTGCGAACGAGTCCGTGAACAGACGGCGCAACGGCTCGGGGCCCGCAAAGCCAACCTTCGCGAAGCGCTTCATCGCCATCGGGATGTATCGGGAAAACTGTAGCGAATCGCCGAGTCCCTGTTCGTTCAGGATCAGCAGCCGGTCCCGATCGGGACGCACAGGGTCGCCTTTCCATTGCGGAATCGGCAAGTTCGGAGCCGCGGTCTCAGGGCGTCCGGTCTCGTCCTGGAAAGTCGACCATCGATGCTCGAAATGCGGCCATGCGTCCCGGTATCGTCCTGCGGCAAGCAGCGCATGACCGAGATTACTGTGGGCTTCGAGATTGCCCGGTGCGAGGTCCAGTGCGCGACGGAAGTGAGCGATACCCGCGTCGAATTCGCCGAGCGTATTCAGAATTGCGCCGAGATTGTTCTGTGCCCCAGCGTGGTCAGGATCGAGTTCGAGCACTTCCCGATAGGCCGCAGCCGCTTCCTCCAGTCGCCCGTCCAGTTGCAGTGCACGCCCGAGGTTGTAGAGCAGAACCGTTCTGTCGACTTCCGGACGCCATTGCGCCGCGCTCTTCAGACCGGCTCGCGCACTGTCGGCAGCGTCCGCGAATGCGCGCAGCCTCGTTTGAGCAACGCTGAGCGAGTTATAGAAGACCGGGCTGGCCGAGCGCTCGATCGCCTTCAGAATCCAGCGTTCTCCTTCAGCCGCGTCGTCGAGCGCCAGTGCGCAGAGACCACGGAAATGAAGGAGATCCGCATTCTCCGAATCGAAGCTCAGGCATCGTTCGATCCAGTGCACGGCCGTTTGCCACTGTCCATTGTTATAGGCATGGACTGCCTGGCCGTATGCCGAATGAAGCGCTTCCTGCATCGTGCTGCCTTTCCAATTGTTTTCCGAGGCGCGCAACCTCGTCACATCTTTAGGGTTATCGGCCGATTGCGGAATTCTAAAGCGCAGGCATAAGTACCAGTTGATATGAATCGAAAATTCACTGTTTCGCCCCGGTCATCTAAAGGCTGACCCAAAACAATGAAGCGGCGCATGGCCGCTCCGTTTCTCAGCGTCACGAACCGAGCGCCACCCGCTCAGGCTCGTCCGGCTCGAACCAGTCGGGATTGCGTTGCGCGATCGGATGAAGCGACACCAGAATCTCCCGCAGATGCGCGCGCATTGCTTCTTCGGCGCCATCGGGATCGTGCGCCTTCAACGCGCTCACGATGCGCGCATGCTGCTTGATGAGCAGATCGAGCGGCGATACGTCCGGCAGGCTCAAATAGCGCACGCGGTCCATTTGCGCCTTGATGTCCTGGATCGTGTCCCATGCGGCGACGCAATCGATCGATTGCGCGATCTGCATGTGGAATTGCTCATCGAGCGCGAGAAACGCACTCGTGTCGTTCACCTTCGATGCGCTCTTCTGCTCGCGCAGATTCGCCGCGAGATCGTCGAGTTGCGAATCGGTGATGGCGACCGCGGCCTTGCGCGCCACCGCAGTTTCGATCGCCTCGCGAATGAAGCGCCCTTCACGCACCTGCCGCGGCGAAATCTTTTTCACGAACGTGCCGCGCTGCGGCAGCACTTGCAGAACGCCCGCCTCGACGAGCTTGATGAAGGTCTCGCGCACCGGTTGTCGCGAGACTTGAAACATGTCCGATACTTCCTTTTCGGAGAGCGGCGTGCCGGGCACCAGTTGTCCCGCGAAGATCGCCTGACGCAACGCCCGAAAAATCTGCTTGCCGATGGGTTCATGCGAGTCGTGCGAGATCATCGCCGTCAGATCGGGCAGCTCGATCTTCTGCGATGCGAGCGCCCTGCGCACGCGCGCGCGTCGCACTCCATCCGAGCCATTCGACACGATACCGTCTTGCATGATTGAACCTGAATGCTTGTGAGGAGAAGGCGAGGCACGTCTACGCGCCCCGCTCTCCGATACTATCACGCAGCACTCGCCGCGCTTTCGCGCTTCGCGCGCGCTTTAGGCTCGCGAATCCACACCAGCGAGCACAGTGCGCCGAGCACCGCGATCACACCGGCCAGAACGAATGCGCTGCCATAAGCACCGTGCGTCGCCTCGACGATGAAGCCCGTCACCGCCGGTCCGATCACGCCCGCGAGATTCGCGAGCAGATGCACGAAGCCGCCGACGCCGCCGACATTCTCACGACGCACCGTGTCCTGGATCACCGCCCAGTACACCGAGCCCGTCACGTAAAGGAAGAAGATCGTCACGGACATCAGCGCCACCGCACCCTGCGTGCTCTCCACGCGCCCCGCGAACGCGACGCACAACGCGGCCATGCCGAGGCACACCGTCAACACGATCCGACGCGACATCAGCGGCTTGCCGGTGACGCGCAGAATCGCATCGGTGATGAAGCCGCCCGCCGCGAGCCCGATGCTGCCGAGCAGCCACGGAATCACCGTCGCGAAGCTCATGTCGCGCAGCGACATGTGGTGCGCTTCGGTGAGATAGGTCGGGAACCACGAGAGAAAGAAGAAGAGCACGTAGTTGTATGCGAAGAACGCGAATGCCGTGGCGAGGATGATCGGTTGACGCAGATAGAAGCCGAGGTTCGCCTGCTTGCCGTGCGCGCCGTGCTCCATCGATGCCGCGTCCTGCTGGCCGGCGACGATCAGATCGAGTTCGGCCCGTGTCACGCGCGCGTTCTGTTGCGGATGCTCGGTCGTCGAAAGCGTCCACAACACGAGCCACGCGAAGCCGATCATCATGATGATGACGAACGCCCAGCGCCAGCCGAACTGGATCGCCATATAGCCGACGATCGGGCCTGCCAGCGCGCCGCCGAGCGGCGTACCCGAACTGATGACGCCGATCGCGCTCGCCACTTCACGGCGCGGAAACCAGTTGTTCACCATCTTGCTGTTCGACGAACTGAACGGCCCCTCGCCCATGCCGAACAGCACGCGCAGCACGATCAGCGACACGAGGCTGCTCGCGAGCGCGGTCGCGCCGCAAAAGAGCGACCAGATGCCCATCGCGCCGCCGAACACCTTCTTCGCGCCGATCTTGTCTGACAGCACGCCGCCGACGAAATTGAATAATGCATACCCGATAAAAAAGCTGCTGAACACGATGCCCATCTGCGCGTGCGTGAAATGCAGGTCTTTCTGGATGAGCGGTGCGGCGATGGAAAGCGCCGCGCGGTCGAGATAGTTGACGACGCCCGCGAGAAACAGCAGGCCTACGACGAACCATCGCTGACTTTTGATCATGGTGAGTCTCCGATGCACCGCCTCTTCTTGCCTTCCGGCCGGGCGGTTTTATGAATGGTGAATTTTGAATGCCAGTTTCGGGTTGAGCGGTCAGTCGAACTGGAGATGCACCTTCATCGACTGAGTGCGATCCAGCGCGACTTCGAATGCGCGATTCGCTTCGGCAAGCGGAAACGCATGCGTCATCAGCGGGCGAAGGTCGATGCGCTGCGACGCGATCTCGTCGGCGGCCGTCGCGTATTCATCCGTGAAGCGGAACGAACCCTGATAGCGCAACTCCTTCGCCATCACGAGATTCGCGGCAACGGGCGACTGACCCGCCGGCAGATTGCCGAGCTGGATCACCGTGCCGCCGGCGCGTACCGAGCGCAACGCGGTATCGAGGCCGGCGGGGCTGCCCGATGCCTCGATCACCACGTCGAAGGTGCCGCGCTCGCGCGACCATTCATCGATGCGCGCCTGATCGTTCGCGAGCACGGTCTCGTCCGCGCCGAGGGATGCGGCCATCGCGAGGGCTTTGTCCGCGAGATCGAGCGCGACGATACGATGCGCGCCCGCGCGTCGCGCCGCCGCCAGCACGATGCAGCCGATCGGTCCGCAACCGACGAGCAGCATTTTCGCGCCGACGAGCGAGCCGGCGAGCTTCAACGCATGCAGCGCGACGGCAAGCGGTTCGGCCATCGACGCCTGCGCGAAATCGAGGTTGCCCGGCACCGGCACGCATTGCCGCGCGGCGGCCGTGATGTACTGCCGGAACATGCCCTGCATGTGCGGGAAGGTCGACGCGCTGCCCATGAAGCGCATGTTCAGGCAATGGTTCGGCATGCCCTTCACGCAGAAACGGCACGTGCCGCAATTCAGGCCGGGATTGACCGCGACGCGCTGGCCGACTTGCAGGCCGGTCACACCCTCGCCCAACGCGGCAATCTCGCCCGCGACTTCGTGACCGAGCACGAACGGCTCGCGCACGGAGAAATCGCCGCTCTTGCCCTTGAAGTAATACGAGAGATCCGATCCGCAGATGCCGCCCGCGCGCACGCGAATCTGCACCTGACCGGCCTGCGGCTCGGGCGTGTCGATCTCGTCGATGACGAGCTTCTTCGGTTCGTGGAGAACGGCTGCGAGCATGATCGGTGTCCTGGAATCTGCGGTTTGTATGAAGAACTTTGAATGCAATCAGCGGCGTGCGGCGAGCGCCGGCGCGACGTGTGATTCGACGGGCGCCGCTTCAGGCTGTGGCGCGCCCCAGTCGTGCAGATCGCGGCCGAGCCGGACCGGCGCGGTTTCGGGCAACAGCAGAAGCGAAATCGTCGAGACGATGCCGAGCAGCGCCACATAGGCGATGAGCCCGATCGAACTGCCGCCCGTCGCCTGAATCAGCTTCACCGCGACGAGGCCGAGCACGCCGCTGCCGATCAGCGAGCCGATCTGCCAGATGAGCGCAATGCCGCTGCAGCGCACGCGCGCCGGAAAGAGCTCGGGAAAGAGCGACGCTTGGGGCGCATAGCAAAGGCTGTGGCCGATCGTGATCGCGAGAATCATCACGGTCTGGATCGCAAGGCGGCTGCCGCTGTCGATCGCATGAAAGAGCGGCACCACGAGCAGCACATGCAGCACCGCGCCCGCGATGAACGTCGCGCGCCTGCCGATGCGATCCGACAGCGCGCCCGCGAGCGGAATCGCGATCAGTTCCAGCAGAACCGCGACGATGATCGTCTGCAGAAGCAACGCATCGGAGATGCCGTGCGCGCGGCCGTAGGCGAGCACGATCATCGTGTACATCGCGAACGTGCACGCCTCGATCAGCTTCGCGCCGACGCCCTTCGCGATCGTCGCGCCGTGCTGCTTCACCACTTCGACCACGGGCCGCGACTCGACCGCCTTGGTCTCGCGGATCGCCGCGAACACGGGCGACTCCTCGGTACGAAGACGGATATAGAGACCGACCACGACCAGCACGATGCTGCCGAGAAACGGCAGGCGCCAGCCCCAGTCCATCAGTTGCTCGTGCGTGAGCATCCCGGTCAGCACGGCGAAGATGCCGGACGGAATCAGAAAGCCCGCGGGCGCGCCGAGTTGCACCAGGCTCGCGAAGAAGCCGCGTTCGCGCGGCGGCGCATATTCGGCGGTGAGCAACACCGCGCCCGCCTGTTCGCCGCCGACGCCAAAGCCTTGCAACACGCGGATCAGTACGAGCGCCGCCGGCGCCCAGATGCCGATCTGCGAATAGTCCGGCAAGAGACCGATAGCGAACGTGCCCAGTCCGACGATCAGGATCGTGACGATGAGCGCCTTCTTGCGGCCGATCTTGTCGCCGAAATGACCGAACACGATGCCGCCGATCGGCCGCGCGACGAAGCCGACCGCATAGGTGGCGAACGCGGCCAGCGTGCCGATCAGCGGATCGTGGCTCGGGAAGAACTTCGCGCCGAACACGAGCACCGCCGCCGTGCCGTAGACGAAGAAGTCGTAATACTCCGCCGCGGTGCCGATGGTCGATGCCGCCGCCACGCGGCGCAGCATCGCGCGGGTTTCTCTGTTTGCCATGTCTCTCTCCGGTATCTTGTGTTTTGAATGCGTAGAACCAAACGCGATCACCAGTTCCAGAGCGTGCCGTCTTCGAGGCGCGCCACCGGCAGGTACGCCGGGTCGTACGGATACTTCGCGGCGAGCTTCTCGTCGATGTCCACGCCGTGCCCCGGCGCTTCGCCCGGATGCATCATGCCGCGATCGAACGACCACGCATGCGGGAACACGTCGAGCGCTTCCTTCGGAAAGCCCATGTACTCCTGCACGCCGAAGTTGGGCACCCACAGGTCGAAGTGCAGCGCCGCGCCCATGCAGACCGGAGACAGATCGGACGGACCATGACAACCGGTGCGCACGTGATACAGCGAAGCGAAATCCGCGATGCGCTTCAGATGCGTGATGCCGCCCGCATGCGTGAGCGTCGCGCGGATGTAGTCGATCAGTTGCTCCTCGATCAACTGCTTGCAGTCCCAGATGCTGTTGAAGACTTCGCCCACGGCGATCGGCGTCACGGTGTGCTCGCGGATCAGGCGGAATCCGGCCTGATTCTCGGCGGGCGTCGGATCTTCCATCCAGAACAGCCGATACGGTTCGACGGATTTGCCGAGCCGGGCAGCTTCGATCGGCGTGAGACGGTGATGCACGTCGTGCAGCAAATGCGTATCGAAGCCGAACTTGTCGCGCACGGCTTCGAAAAGTTTCGGCACGAAATCCAGATACTTTTCGGAGGACCAGCTCTGCTCTTCCACCGCCCCCTTCGTCGCCGGCTCGTACATGCCGTTGCCTTTCGCGACGCCGTAGACCGAACGCATGTTCGGCACGCCGCACTGGATGCGGATCGCCTTGTAGCCCTCTTCGATATGTTCGGCATAGCGGTCGAGCGCTTCGGGAATATCGCGACCGGTGGCGTGTCCATAGACCATCACGCCTTCGCGCGACGCACCGCCCAGCAGCTTGTACAGCGGCATGTTCGCGGCCTTGCCGAGGATGTCCCAGAGCGCCATGTCGACGGCGGCGATCGCGGTCATCGTGACCGGACCGCGTCGCCAGTACGCGCCCTTATAGAGAAACTGCCAGGTGTCTTCGATGCGGCCCGCATCGCGCCCGATCAGCAGCGGGCACACGTGGTCCTTCAAATACGATGCGACGGCCAGCTCCCGGCCATTGAGCGTCGCATCGCCGATGCCGTAGATGCCCTCGTCCGTTTCCACCTTCAGCGTGACGAAGTTGCGGCCGGGGCACGTCACGATCACGTCGGCGCGGATGATTTTCATAGGGATTTCCTTGAATAGGCATTCGATGTTGCGGATACTACCATACCAGTATGTTACACAGTCAACCGCGGGTTTTCCCCATTCTGAATTCAAAATGCCATCGAAAATGACTGACAAATCAATACTTTCGCGTAGCTCACTGCACGCTCTCGAAGCGCATTGCCTGTCGCCGGCGTGGCGCGAACCGGCCATCGGCATCGTGCATCTGGGAATTGGCAACTTTCATCGCGCCCATGAAGCGCTCTATACGGAAGAGGCGATGCTCGCCCGGCCGGGCGACTGGGGCATCTGCGGCGTGACGCTGCAGGGCGATGTCGGCAAGCGCGATGCGTTGATGGCGCAAGACGGGCTCTATAGCGTCGTGGAACGCGGGCCGGGCGGCGTGCGCGTGAAGGTCGTGCGCGCATTGCACGAAGTGCTGGCGATGCCCTTCGATCGAGTGCGTCTCTTCGAACTTTTGGCCGACGAACGCGTGCGCATCGTATCGCTGACGGTCACGGAAAAGGGCTACTGCCGCGACCCGCAAACGGGCGACGCAGATTTCGCGCATCCGGGCGTGGCGCAAGATCTCGCGCATCCGGACGAGCCGTCCACCGTGCCGGGCATCCTCTGCGCCGCGCTGAGGGCGCGCCGTGAAACGGGCAAGGCGCCCTTCACCGTGCTTTCGTGCGACAACCTCTCGCACAACGGCGATGCGCTGCGTCAGGCGGTATGCTCGTTCGCGCGCAAACTCGACCCGGCGCTCGCGGCGTGGATCGAGACGCAGGTCGCGTTCCCGTCGACGATGGTGGACCGCATCGTTCCCGCCACTACCGACGCGGACCGTGAAGCCGCGCAAGCGGCGCTGAACCTGCGCGACGAAGTCCCCGTGCCATGCGAGCCGTTTCGGCAGTGGGTCATCGAGGACCGGTTCCCTGCCGGACGCCCCGCATGGGAAATGGCCGGCGCACAGCTCGTCGACGATGTCGCGCCTTTCGAGATCGCGAAGCTGCGCATGTTGAATGCAACGCACTCGACGCTCGCCTATCTCTCGATGCTGGCGGGCTTCGAGACCATCAGCGACGCGATCGGCCACGCGCCGCTGAAGTCGCTGATCCATACGATGATGACCCGCGAAATAGCGCCGACGCTCGCCGTTCCGGCATCGTTCGATCTCGCCGCCTACCGCGACGCGCTGCTCGATCGCTATGCGAACCCGGCGTTAAAGCACCGCTGCGCCCAGATCGCGATGGACGGCAGCCAGAAGATGCCGCCGCGCATCTTGTCGACCATCCAGGCACGGCTCGATGCGGGTCAGCCGATCGAGCGGCTCGCGCTCGCGGTGGCGGCGTGGTTCACGTTCCTGCGCGGCCGCGCGGACGACGGCGCGCGCTATCCGATCAGCGATCCGCTGGCCGCACCTCTCACGAAAGCGGCACAAGACGCGGACACGCCGGAACGCCTCGTCGCCGCGCTCCTCGACATGAACGATGTTTTCCCTGCATCGCTGGCACGCGATGCGATTCTTCGCGACGCGCTCGTGCGCGCCGCGACGAAACTGCAGAACGGTGCACTCACGGCAATCGACGACTACGCGCGGATGGATTGAATTCATCATTACGCATGCAAGATGCCGATCCGCGCGCTTCGTTTTAAGATAGCCACTTCCTTCATGACCGGGCTTGACGCGCCAGGAGTGGCCGGTGGATTCATCGAAACGTGGACGCAGCATCGCGCTATGTGTCGCCTGCGTGTTGTCGTGGGGATCGACGCCCGCTTTCGCGGCCGCACCGCAGCGTGATCATGCGGCGAGCGCTGTCGAAGTCGCGAGCGGCGCGACCGCGCAAGGCATCATGTCCGTGACTGCGCTTCCGCCGAACTTCACCGGCGACGATCCGGAACATGTCCGCGACGCGCTCGCGGGTCATCCCGCACCGGGACAACCCGCATCGATCACGAGCCGCGTGCGGGCGTTTCTTTCACGTCCGTTCGACAAGGCGCCGCGCGGCGCGAGCCAGCCGCTTGCGCAAACGGATCGTACGTTCACGTTCGTCATTCCGGTTTCGTATGGCGTGCGTTATCTGTCGAAGAAGAAGGTACTGACGGTGAATGTCTCGCTGGCGGCGCCTGGCAATCCCGACGCCATTCTGCTCAGGGAGACGGTGAAGGGACAAAGCGGCCGCAAGCTCGTCGTCGCGCCCGAAGCCAAGGAAAAGGGTTTTGTTCAGACCTTCGATATCATCCAGTTGAAGCCGCGAGACGGCATCAGGACCACCGTAACCGGACGCACGATGCTCCCGGGTTTCGGTCACGAGCATGGCAACGGCGATTTCGCGATCGTGCTCATCTGCACGCTCGCGCCGCCCTATCTGTCCGACGACATCGAACACAGCGCGCCGACCGACGAAGAACCCACGGACATCACGCGCCGAACATCGACGCTCAATGGAAATGTCGACGCCGCGTGGCTCGTCGATCGCAAGGAAGGCACGATCATCACGAAGCGGCTGCGCCTCGTGAAATAACTGGTGTTGCGGATTCGTTCGATCGATACCCGATGTCCATCAGATGCGCGCCAGATGCAAATCAACTCTTAAAATACGGAGTTTTCGACGCAAAGCGGGGTTGCGCCGCACATGTTTGTTTGCCGATCGTGCGGACATGGCGCCACGCGGAGAACCTGAATGCCCGCCAGATTGAAGGCCGTTCGCAAAACCGGACGCATGGTCAGCCGCCGGCTGATGCGACGCAACAACACCGCCGCGATGCGTTTCGCCGAAGCGTTTTCGCGGTTTCCGGCGCTCGCCGGACTCATCGGCACTGTCATTGCCCTGTCCATGGCCGTGCTGTCGTTTGCCGCGCTGTGGCAAGGGCGCGCGCAGGCCTTGCAGAACGCCCATCAGGCGGCGGCCAATCTCGTCGCCACCTTGAGCGCCGATATCGCGCGCAACGTCGAATCGAGTGACCTGTCGCTGCGCACCATCGCCAGTGGCGTCGAAAACCCCGCCGTGATGGCGCTGCCTCCCGATCTGCGCAAGCTCGTTCTCTTCGATGGCGCCACCGGCATGAACGCGGTCGGCGGCGCGTTCGTGATGAATCGCGAAGGACGCATCGTCGTGGAACGCGATCCTTCCGCGCACGTCGACCTGCTCTTCGACGATCGCGACTACTTCAGGATTCACGCCGAGCACCCCGACGCCGGCCTCTATATTTCCGGCCCCTACCTGTCGCGCTTGCGCAAGGGCTCGGCCTCGCTCGCGATGAGCCGGCGCATCAATGCACCGGATGGCTCGTTTGCAGGCGTCGCCGTGATCGCGTTGAACGTCTCCTACTTCAAGAACCTGCTTTCGCGCGTAAATGTCGGCCACTCGGGCTCGGTATTCATAGTGCAGCAGGACGGCGTGATGATCGCGCGCAAGCCCGCGCTGCCATCGGATGAAGCGGGATACGTCGCGAAGTCACCCACGTTCGCCGCGATGACAAACGCGCCCTCGGGCTCCTATATCTCACGGTCTCCGCTCGATGGCGTCCGGCGGCTCTATACCTTCCAGCACGTGCCGGGCACGCAACTGATCGCAGCGGTCGCGCCCGCCGAGGATGACGTGCTCGCTGCCTGGCGCGAGCGCAGCATCGTCATCGGCGGGCTCACGATGATGTTCGGCGCGGGCTTTGTCGTGATCTCGTGGCTACTGGCGATGTCGCTTCGATCGCGGGCGATCGCGCAGGAGAAGTTGCAGCGGCTCGCCGGCACCGATTCCCTCACCGGCCTGTGCAACCGTCGCGCACTGGACCGCCGGCTCGACGAAGAATGGCGACGCGCCCGACGCACCGATCAGCCGCTGTCGGCACTCTTCGTCGATGTCGATTACTTCAAGCTCTATAACGATACCTACGGTCATGCGATGGGCGACGATGCGCTCATCGCCGTGGCCGACTGCATACAGAATTCCGCGAAGCGGCCCGGCGATATCGTCGCGCGTTACGGCGGTGAGGAATTCGTGGTGGTGCTGCCGGGCGCCGCGGCAAGCGGCGCGCTCATGTTCGCGGAGCGTCTGCGTATGATTGTGGAACAACTCGCCATCCCCAACAGCGCAGCGCCCAGGGGCGTTCTTACGATCAGCATCGGCATCGCTACCGCCTCGCCGCGCCAAAGCGACGACGCGCTCAAGCTCCTCCACAGCGCAGACGGCGCGCTGTATCTCGCCAAACGCACGGGCCGCAATCGCGCGATACACGAAGACAGGGCCGCCGCCGGCGGCATCTGAAGCGACGCGTGCGAGGCCGGGCGTATCATGCATTGTGAATACAATCGTGCGCTTTGAATGACGCATCCGAAATGCGGATACTGCCGATACAACGGAGAAAAACCGATGACCGCCTCGACCGCCGTATTCGCGATTCTGTTCTCGCTGCTGCTGGGTGCGATGATTCCCGGTCCGAGCTTCGTGATCGTGGCTCGCAACTCGATCGGCATTTCCCGCGCCGATGGTCTCGCGACCGCCCTTGGCATGGGCGTCGGTGGCATCTTTTTCGGCGGCATCGCGCTCGCCGGGCTCTATACGCTGCTCGTCGCGGTGGAGTGGCTGTACGTCGCGCTGAAGGTCGCGGGTGGTCTGTATCTCATCTATGTCGCGTCGAAGATCTGGCGCGGCGCCGCACAGCCGATGCAGGTGCCCACCCGGACCGATGCCCCCGCGCCCGCCGCTAGCGCGCGCAAGTCCTTCTGGCTCGGCCTCTCGACGCAGCTGAGCAATCCGAAAACCGCCATCTGGTACGGCAGCATCTTCGCCGCGCTCCTGCCGCAACATCCCCCGCTGTGGTGCTACGTCGTGTTGCCGCCGATGGTCTTCGCAATCGAGACGGGCTGGTACACCATCGTCGCGCTGGGCTTTTCGAGCAGACGCCCCCGCGAGATGTATCTGCGCGCGAGGAAGTGGATCGACCGCGTCGCGGCAAGCGTGATCGCGGTGCTCGGCCTGCGACTCGTGCTCACGGCGGGCCGAACCGGCCTGTAATTCCGCATTCAAAACGCGTAACGCTAAGCGCCATCTGACATTTCGAATGCAGAAGGCAAAGGGCCGGGCGCGCAGCCCGGCGCGTCCGGCCCTTCCTGGCGGCTACACTCTACAGGCTACAGGCGGCAGCGACGCATGCGCATCAAAGCGGATGCAGATTGCCGTCGAGGTCCATCGTCCACTTCGAGCCGTCCTTGAACGTCAGAACGCCGCTCTGAGCGTCGATGTGAATGGGCCTACCGGCCGGCTCGTTATTATCGCCCCCGACGATGCGGGACATCTCGGAAGAGGACAGCTCTTGGGCATGTTGCAGATCATCGACCTTCAGGTTCGTCATGGCGCTTCTCCTTGCGATACGTGAGCGAGAGTTCGCTTGATTCGAATCGAGCGTCTGTCGGCGCTCACCCGGTCTTTTGCATTGGGTATGCCAATGCGCCGCGCGTAATGCCTCGATGCCCGCAGCGGCTTATGCCGCGGGCGTGCCGCGCGAAAACGCACGCGCTCAATCGGTATCGCGAGTCAGACGAGGCCCAACACGACATTCGCGGCCTGTCGCCGTCACGACGACACATCGCATCCTTTCGTTTCGCCAACACACGAAATCGATCGCGCCAATTGGCGCAGGACTTGCTTTTATCCGCACTCAGACATCCGGCGAGACGACCGGCACTTGCACAAGGAGGAGATGATGCAAGACGATATCCGCGAGATCGCGGCGACCCACGATGACCGAGAGTGCGGCTGGCGCATTCCGGCGATCCGCAAGGCGCACGAACGGTCGGAGACGTTCGGACTGAACGCGTCGACGCGACCCGACTACGACGTACTCACCGAAGGCGAGTTGCTGCTCAAGCTCGAGCAGAACCGCGTGCTGTGCGCGCACGCGACGCCGGTGATGGAAACGTTGCGCGAGCAGATCGTCAACACACAAAGCATGATCGTGCTGACCGATGCGCAAGGGCTCATTCTCCATTCCACGGGCGATGACGACTTCCTCGCACGCGCCGAAAAAGTGGCGCTCAGGGCCGGCGCGAACTGGGCCGAGGAACGGCAAGGGACCAATGCCATCGGCACGGCGATCGCGGAACGCTCGCCGACTGTCGTGCACGGTGATCAGCACTACCTCGCCGCGAACCGCTTTCTCACCTGCTCGAGCGTGCCGATTCTCGATCCCTATGGCGATCTGATCGGCGTGCTCGACGTCACGGGCGATCATCGCAGCTACCATCGCCATACGATGGCGCTCGCGCGCATGTCCGTGCAGATGATCGAAAACCACCTGTTTTCCAGCACTTTTCAGGGCATGCTACAGATTGCATTTCATAGCCGCCCCGAATTTCTCGGCACCTTGATGGAAGGCATCATGGCCTTCACGTGCGATGGACGCTTTCTTTCGGCCAATCGCAGTGCACAGTTTCAGTTCGGCCTGCCGCTGTCGGCGCTGCGCGCGCATACGCTGTCGTCGCTGTTCGGCCTGACGAGCGCGCAATTGATCGATCGTTCGCATGCGAGCCGCGCGCCACACATTCCGCTCGATCTGAACAACGGCGCCGTCGTGTGCGCCCGCGTGCGGCTGAACCGCGCCCCGTTCGCCGAGGTGACGTCCGCATCCGTCGCGAGCAAGCCAGCGCCGCGCGCATCCGGCGCGATGAATGCATCGTCGAAGCTCGCATCGCTCGACACAGGCGACCCGAGAGTAGCCGCGGTCATAGGCAAGGTGCGCAAGGTCATCGGCAAGGACATTCCGATACTCATCACGGGAGAGACAGGCACCGGCAAAGAGCTGCTTGCGCAAGCCATTCACAGCGATTCGCCGCGCCGCGCCGGGCCGTTCGTCGCGGTGAACTGCGCATCCATTCCCGAGAACCTGATCGAGTCGGAACTCTTCGGTTATGAGGAAGGCGCGTTCACGGGCGCGCGACGCAAAGGCGCCGCGGGCAAGCTGCTGCAGGCCAATGGCGGCACGCTCTTTCTCGATGAAATCGGCGACATGCCCTATCCGCTGCAAGTGCGCCTGCTGCGCGTCTTGCAGGAGCGCGTCGTCGATCCGCTCGGTTCCAGCAAATCGATACCCGTCGACGTGGCCATCATTTGCGCGACGCATCGAAACCTGCGCGAGATGATCGAGCAGAACCGCTTTCGCGAGGATCTGTACTATCGATTGAACGGACTCGTCGTCAAGCTGCCGCCATTGCGGGAGCGCACCGACCTCGCCACCGTGATCACGAAGATGCTGCACGCGGTGAGCGCCGACGAAGCATGCGGCATGCGCTTGTCCATCGACGACGACGTGATGGCGCTGTTCGAGCGCTACGCGTGGCCGGGCAACTTCCGGCAACTCTGCAACCTGTTGCGCACTGCCGCCGCCATGGTTGACGACGACGGCTGCATTCGCCGTGAGCATCTGCCGGAAGACTTCTTCGAGGAACCTCGCGTCCGCGCGCAAGCCATGTCTGATGCATGCGCTCCATCGGCGCTCGCTGCGGGACGCTTGCAGGAAGTCACGGCATCCGTGATCGCGGCAACGCTCGCGCGGCATCGTGGCAATGTATCCGCCGCCGCACGCGCGCTCGGGGTTTCGCGCAACACGATCTATCGCAAGATGCCCGCTTGTTCATCGATGGAGCAATGAGGTGTTCAATGCGGTGTTCCACTTCGATACACCCTTGTCTCGAAGCGCAACAGCGAAGTCACGATATCCGCATAGCATCGAAATAAAACTGAAAGGCCAAAAGCGTGCACATGCACAGTCTTTCATCGAAGGCACGGAGTTTGCATTTTCGACGTCCGATTGCGAAACGGTTCGCGATCCGACTTCGAACATCACCCAAGGAGATGAACATGCAATGGACGACGCCCGCCTTCACCGATCTGCGCTTCGGCTTCGAGATCACGATGTATATCGCGACACGCTGATGCTCCGATGATGGCAAGCCCGGGTCGAGCGAGACCCGGGCCTGCACCCTTCCCTTTCCATTCCACATGAACCCGACGACCGCGCAAGCGGGCGCATCCACGCGTCCGCGCCTGCGTGCGCCATTGAAGCTGCATTGGCATGCGGACATGAGCACATGCGAGCTCGTGCAGCCGCGCGGCAGCATCGAACTGAACCGGAGCGCGGGCGAAATACTCTCGCGCTGCGATGGCACGCGCGAACTCGACGACATCATCGGCGAACTCGAAATGCGCTTCGGCACGGCGGGTCTCGCTGCGGACGTGTATCGCTTCATCGATGAAGCACGCCGTCTCGGCTGGCTCGACTGAACTCGCGTTGTCACATCGGGCAACACGTCGAACGTCCCACTGCTCCACGATGCAACACCCCTGCATGAACAGCGCGCGCCGCTCGCATGCGTGGCTACGTGCATGAGATCCGCATGCAGCAAGGCACGCGCGTACATCGATCATCAATGGCACATGACTTGCCTTGATGACGCCGCAACTGCTTCGCAACGCTATCGAGATTCAAAAAGACGTTGCATCGATAACACTCAGGAGACGACGATGAAGATTCGCTTCAGTCCGGCCATGCGCACCGCGGCCCTTGCAGCAGGCGCCGTTGCTGCATTCAACATAGGGCAGCATCTGGCCAT
Organism: Caballeronia sp. J97; assembly: GCF_905220305.1. Classification (NCBI taxonomy): domain Bacteria; kingdom Pseudomonadati; phylum Pseudomonadota; class Betaproteobacteria; order Burkholderiales; family Burkholderiaceae; genus Caballeronia; species Caballeronia sp. J97. The sequence continues at coordinate 63,393 of NZ_CAJMZL010000019.1, forward strand.
CGCGGCCGACGCAACGCCCGCGCAGTATCCGGACGTCAGCTATGAGCGTCTCACGAGCGCGCAAGACGATCCGGGCTGGCTCACCTACTACCGCACGTATAACGGTCACGGTCATTCGCCGCTCAAGCAGGTCGACACGAGCAACGTGAAGAATCTGAAGCAGGTATGGAGCTACAAGTTTCCCAAGGACTTGCAGCAAGGCTTCGAAGCCACGCCCATCGTCAACGGACGCTTTCTCTTCGTGACGACGCCCAAGGACAACGTCTATGCGTTCGATGCCGCAACGGGCAAGCAACTGTGGAAGTACGAGCCGAATCTCGATGCGAGATCGTTCAAGACCGCGTGTTGCGATGTGGTCAATCGCGGCGTCGCGTTATACGGCAAGAATGTCTATGTCGCGATGCTGAACGGCGAAGTCGCCGCGCTCGACGCGCAAACGGGCGCGCTCGTGTGGAAGAAGGCGATGTTCGATCCGGGCGTCGGCTACGCGTTCTCGCTCGCACCGCTCGCGCTCGATGGCGCGCTCGTCGTCGGCAGCTCGGGCGGCGAATACGGCGCGCGCGGCTTTATCGCAGCGCTCGATCCCAACGACGGCAAGGTGCTGTGGAAACGCTATACCGTGCCGGGCGCGAAGGAACCCGGCGGCAACACATGGCCCGACGGCATGCAGGAACACGGCGGTGCGCCCGCATGGCTCACCGGCACCTACGACGCAGCGAGCAAGACGCTTTATTGGGGCGTCGGCAATCCGGGACCGTGGCTCGCCGATCTCCGTCCCGGCGACAATCTCTATTCCGACTCGCTGCTCGCGCTCGATCCGAAGACCGGCGATCTCAAGTGGCACTATCAATACACGACGCATGACACGTGGGACTACGACGGCGTGAATACGCCCGTTCTCGCGAACATCAAGTATCAGGGCAAGGACTACGACGCGATCATTCACGCGGACCGCAATGGCTTTTTCCATGCTATCGACCGCAGCAACGGCAAGCTGATCTATGCGCGCCCCTTTGTGACCGCGACATCGGTCACGGGCTACTCGGACGATGGCAAGCCGATTCAGGATGCGGCCAAGTATCCGAAGACGGGCACGACCATCGAAACATGTCCGAGCTTCCTCGGCGGCAAGAACTGGTGGTCCGTGTCATACGATCCGCAGACGCATCTCGCGATCGTCCCGGCCTTGCATGCATGCATGTCCTTGTCCGGCAAGTCGGTGAACTACATGGAAGGTCTGCCCTATCTCGGCGAAGGTTTCGAGATCAAGCCCGAGCCGAACAGCAAGGGCTATGGCGAACTGCAGGCCATCGATGTCGATACCGGCAAGAAGGTCTGGAGTCACTGGAGCAAGCTGCCGTGGAACGGCGGTGTCGCGACGACAGCGGGCGGCCTCGCATTTAGCGGCTCGCTCGACGGCCATCTCTATGCGTTCGACGAAAAGACCGGCAAGGTCCTGTGGCAAAGCCCCAAGCTCGCGAGCGGCATCATCGCGCAGCCTTCGGTGTATGAGATCGACGGCAAGGAATACGTCGCCATTCTCGCGGGCTACGGCGGCGCGAACCCGATCTGGGGTGGCCCCATGGCGAAGGCCGCGGACAAGGTGCCCCGCGGCGGCACGCTCTATGTGTTCGCGCTCAATCGCGCCTGACCCATTCTGATCGAACCGCGAGCGCGCATCGTCGCACGCTCGCGGTGTTCATCGACATCACCGGACGCTTCGACATGAATCATTCCTTCGACTCCATTCGCGCGGCTGGCATGCTGGCCGCATGCATCGCGTTCGCGCCATCGGCCTCCGATGCTGCCGTGAAGATCTGCACGTTTCCCGGTAGCCCCTCGGCGGCGCTGGATCGCAGCGTCGCGCAAGCGGTATTCGCGCGCGCCAACATCGCGGCGACGTTCGTATCGCACGGCATCGGCGAAGGCGACGACGACGGCGTGTCGCTCCACGAGCTCGACAAGACGCTCGCCCGCGATTGCGATGTCATCGCGGGCTTTCCGCGCTCCACTGTCGCCGATGCATCGGGCGGCAAGATGCAATTTTCGCGTGGCTATCTTCGGGCGGGCTATGTCAGCATCGAAGCCCCCGGCGCCGAACTGAAGGATGCCGCGAAACGCACGGTCGCCGCGACCTACGCGAGTCCCGCGCAACTGATCGCCGTGCAGCAGCACGACGTGACACTCGATCTGGAAAATACATCGGCATCGACGGTCGAGGCAGTGGCGAACGGACGCGCGCAACGCGCGATCGTGTGGTATCCCGCTGTCGTCGCGTATCGCATCGCGCATCCCGAACATCGCTTCACGGTCGCAACCGCGGATTCGCCCTACGCGGAATGGCATCTGGCATTCGCGTTCGGCGATAGAACCGCGGCGTTGCGCACACGCATCGACGATGCGCTCATATCGATGACCAACGACGGTCGCCTGCAAGCACTCACGAAGCAATGGACGCTGCCCGCGCAGACCGCTTCGGTGTCGCGCTATCTCGACACGCCTTCGACGACACCGTCGACGCACCCCGGCATCATGCTAGCGGATGCGAACGCCGCGCGCGCCGGCCGCTTCATCAAGGTGGCGAATGAAGGAAGCATCGAACCGCCAACGTTCGAGCAGGCGCAAACGACGCATGGGAAGACGCTCTATTCGAGCTCCTGCGCGAAGTGTCACGGCGCACAGCTTCAAGGGGTAACGGCGCCCGCGCTGCAAGGCCCTTCGTTTGCGCCAGCGGCGAACTCGCATCTCACCGTCGGAGGCATCTTCACGTATATGACGACCAACATGCCCGCGGATCGTCCCGGCAAGATGAAAGATCAGGACTACGCCGACATCATGGCCTTCCTGCTGATGTCGAACGGCTACAAGCCAGGCGGCGCGAAAATGACAGCCGACAGCGCGCGCTCGTCGAAACTGCCGCTCAACGCCGGACCGGGCCATTGAGCCCGCCATGCGCACGCCGTTCGCGCGGCCTTGAATACGTCACAACGTGACATATAATCAAGATGTCGCGCGGGCGGATCGACATGGGCCGCAACGCGGCGCAATGCGCAATTCAGCCGGCTCGAACCGGCGGGAGGCCAGCGTCGTGCTCATCAACAACGATTTCGAAATCGGCTATCTTGTCGTGGCTTTTGCTTTGCTCGGCGTCATCCTGATCGGCGCGCTGCTCACGGCGCTGCATCTGGATCGCTGGCATCCGAAGCTCATCAGCGCGGCCATCGGAGCGCTGCTCGGGCTTGCGCTGATCGAAGCGGTGCCGATGCTTACCTGACGACACACCCTGACGTTTCGTCGAGACTTCGGTTCGTCGCGACACACCGGCGGCACACATGCCCGGCCACATCGGGCATCTGTGCCGCCTTGTTTTTCTTCCTCGTACACCTTCCTTCGTGGCGCGCCGCGTGCATTGGCATAATGCTGCACCGGACGCGCGCGCATCGCGTCTTCGCCGTCCATTCCCTTTTGTCACAGACCGAGCCGCATGACAGCCATCACCCGCACTCGACGCCGTGTGCGCGCCTTCTTTGGCGCACCGGAAGCCAGGCGCCTCCTTCGCACACTGATGAGTTGCGCGATCAGTTACGCCGCCGCCCGACTCGCCGCGTTGCCCGAAGGCTATTGGGCGCTCATCACAACCCTTGTCATCGTGACCCAACCGAGCCTCACGCAAGCCGTCGATATCGCGCGCGATCAGATCATCGGCGCATTCATCGGCGCGGTGGTGGGCGTGCTCGGCATTGTCGCGATGGAACGCGGCGCACCGCCGCTCGCGGTTTTCTCGGTCGCACTCGTGCCGCTTGCCGCGTTGAGCGCCAAACGTCCAGCGTTCAGGCTCGCGTGCGTGACGCTCGTGATCGTCGTGCTGATTCCGGCGGGACCGGGCTCGCCTTTCGAGCGGCCCATGCATCGCGTGCTGGAGATCCTGATCGGCGCGGCATCGTCGTTCGTCGTGTCGGCGCTATGGCCGAATCGCGCGCTCACGGCTGCGCATCGCAGCGTCGCCGACACGTTGAAGAGTCTCGGTCAATTGATCGCGCTTTATCTGTCGGGCGAAAAGGACGACGCCCGTGCGACGCGTCTCGAAACGCAAAGCACGGACGCGCAAAGAGCGTTCGACGATGCGTTGAAGGAAGCCGAACGTGAGCACATCATCGTGCTCGTGCAGAATCGCCGCTCGGATGCCATCGACAAGGCCGCGCCTTTTCTGCGGCGCCTGCACAGCGATGTCCTGTTTCTCGCGAAAGCCGTATCGCGCCTCGACCGCGATACCTGCGAGGCCCGGCTCGGCGCCACGGGCCGCGAATTGCAGGCATTGTTCGAGACGCTCGCGAGCGCGCTTGCATCCAACCGTCAGGATGATGCGAAGCTCGCGCGCGCACGCTCCGCGGTGAAAGCGCTCAAGAGCACGCTCGCGGCGCAGGAAGCCGCGCACGGCGCGCAAGAGGTGGCGCAGTTCGTGGTCGGCTTGATCGTCGCGGATCTCGATGCGCTGATCGTCACGATCTATCCGCCGAAAGAGCCATCGGCCTAGCGCGAGAGAACGCGTGCGTCGATCGGCCATATGTCGGTCACGCGTTCGACTCGATAGCACACGTATTCGTCGTAGAGATTCACGGTCGGATCGCAATGGCCCGGCGGCAACAGCAGACGCCTGCCGACGAGATCCGCGAAATCACCTGCGGGATTGCGTTGCGCTTGCAGCATGCCGTGCTCGTCGTTCGCGGAGATATAGGCCAACGCGGGCTCGGCGCTCGCGTCGAGCCAATGCGCGCTGCGCGGCAAGCCCGAATCCACGGCGAGTCCTTTCAGGCCGACATCGCACACGGCCATGCCGGGCCGTGTCGCGCTCATGACCGTCGAGAGCACGAACAAGCTATGACGCCAGCGCAATGCGCCGTCCCAGCCGATGCCGCCGTAATCTCCATCCATGAACAGATACGAGCCGGGCTGCAGCTCGGTGAAGACGCCGCTCGCGGCATCGAATTCGACGGTGCCGGTGCCGCCGCCCGTCACGATGCCGCAGCGCACGCCGCGTGCATCGAGGGCGCGCACGTAACGCGCGGCGATGTCGGCGGCGCGCTTCGCTTCGGCCTTGCGCGCAGCCCAGTCCGCGACGTGCTGGATGCCGCCGTGATAGGCCTGAAGGCCCGCGAAGCGCAGTGCGCTCTGCGCCGCAATGCCGTCGACAAGCGCGAGCAGCGCGTCTTCGTTCGTTACGCCGCAGCGATGTTGACCGGCATCGATCTCCGGCAGCACGTCGATCGTCACGCCCGCGCGCGCCGCCGCGTCGCCGAGCGCCTGAACTTGCGGCAACGCATCCACGCATACCGAGAGCCGCACATGCGACGCCAGTTCGACGGCCATCGCCAGTTTGTCCGCGCCGGCGAACTCGTTGCTGACATGAATGCTCGCGATGCCCGCCGCCGCGAACGGATAGGCCTCGGACAGCTTCTGACAGCACACGCCGACCGCGCCCGCGTCGATCTGACGCTTCGCGATCGCGCTCGACTTGTGCGCCTTCGCATGTGGACGCAACGCGACGCCGTGACGTGCCGCGAACGCCGACATCGCCGAGAGATTGGTGTCGAAGGCGTCGAGATCGATCGTAAGGGAAGGCGTGGCGACGGATGCGAGCGAGTCGCCCACGCGGGCGGCGGGTGGAGGTGCGAGCGTCATGGCGGGTCGGGTCGACGAAATGGGATCAGGCATCGATGATAGCGCTGCATTCTGCATGATGAATGCATAAAACCTTCGGCTCATCCATCGATGTCATGCCGGAATCTCCGTTTCCAGAATCGCGCCTTCGTCCCTGAGCGCCTGAATGCGTGTATCGTCGAAGCCATATTCCTCGAGCACTTCACCCGTGTGCTGCCCGAGCAGCGGCGCGGGACGCGAAGCCTTGGTGCATCCCTCGGAGAAGTGAATCGGCAAGCCGATGCCGCGCGTCGGGCCCGCAAGCGGATGCGTCGTTTCGACGATCATCCCGCGCGCGATCGCCTGCTCGTGCGACGACGCTTCCGGCACGCCCAGCACCGCGCCGCTCGGCAAACCGATCGCGTCGAACGAAACGAGCCACTCCTCGGTCGTGCGTTCGACGAGGCGCGCCGTCAGGATCTCGACGAGCGCTTCGCGATGCTTCAGGCGGCCCGCGTTGGTCTGGAAGCGCTCGTCTTCGGCGAGGCCCGCAATGTTCAGCACGCTGACGAGACGCTCGTAGTTGCTCTGATTCGCCGCGCCGATGTTGACCCAGCCGTCGCGCGTGCGAAACGCCTGATAGGGCGCGCTCGTCGGATTGGCCGAGCCCGCTTTCGGCAACACAGTGCCGTCGGCGAAATAGTTCGCGAACGCCCAGTACATCTGCTGCAGGCCGGCCTCGAAGAGCGACGTGTCGACCATCTGGCCGAGACCCGTCGCCTGCTTTCTCGCATAGGCCGCGCTGATGCCGAGCGCCGCCAGAATGCCGGCGTTGATGTCGGTGACGGGCGAGCCGGCCTTGATCGGCGCCTGTCCCGGCTCGCCGGTCATGCTCATCAAGCCGCTCAGGCCTTGCGCGATGAGATCGAAGCCGCCCTTGTCGGCCATCGGCCCGCTGCGGCCATAGCCTGAAATCGCGCAATAGATGAGGCCGGGGTTGAGCGCCCTGAGCGTGTCGTAACCCATGCCGAGCTTTTCCATCGTGCCGCGCCGATAGTTCTCCGTGACGACGTCCGCGCTCGCCAGCATCCTTGTCAGCACCTCCTTGCCGCCCTCCGTCTTCAGATTGAGAGCGATGCCGCGCTTGTTGCGGTTCACGATCATGAACGACGCGGATTCGCCGCTCGCGAGAATCGGCGCAAAACGGCGGCAATCGTCGCCGTTGGGGATCTTCTCCACCTTGATGACATCGGCGCCCATGTCCGCGAGCATCATGCCGCAGATCGGCCCCGACATGATGTGCGCGAGCTCGATCACGCGCATGCCCGCCAGCGGCCCCGCGCCGGGCGCTACGGCCGGTTTCGTGTCTGCCATGTCAACGTCCCTTGAATTGCGGTTTGGTCTTGTCGAGGAAGGCCCGATAGCCGGTGCGAAAATCCTCGGTGTCGAAGCACGCGAAGCCTTCGTCGCGCTCTTCGTCGGTGAGCGGCGCGGGGTCCATCACGCGGCGCACGAACTGCTTGTGCCAGCGCGCGACGAGCGGCGCGCCGTCCGCGATGCGCCGTGCGGTTTCATAAGCGTGGGCGGTGACTTCCCCGTCCGCGACGACGCGCGTGACAAGCCCTTTCGCGAACGCTTCCCGCGCATCGAAGATGCGTCCTTCGAGAAGAATTTCGAGCGCGGCGGCAGGGCCTGCCAGGCGCACGAGCCCTTCCATTTCCGCGTGCGCCATCACGAGGCCGAGGTTCTTGATGGGCACCCCGAAGCGGCTCGACTCGCCGCAAATGCGCAGGTCGCACATCGCTGCGATCTCCAGACCGCCGCCCACGCAGATGCCGTGAATCATCGCGACGATCGGATGCCGGCACTCGCGCAATGCATGCAAAGTGCGATGCATGATCGCGCCATACGCGCGCGCCTGCTCGACGTTCGAGCGATCCGTGCGAAATTCCCCGATGTCATTGCCCGGCGAGAATGCCTTCTCGCCTGCCCCGCGCAACACGATGCAACGCAACGTGTCGTCGCCGGAAAGGGTCTCGATGGTGTCCCCGAGCGAGCGCCACAACTGCCTGGTCATCGCGTTGAGCTTCTCGGGCCGGTCGATCACGACCGTCGCGATATCGCCGTCGCGCTCGATCAGGATAGATGGTTCCGACACATCGCCTCCTTGGATTGAATGCTGAATGCGTTATTCGATGCGGTCCAATGCATGCAAAATGCATTGAACCGCTGCGCCCGCGACGTCAGACGAATTTGCGCGTGTCCGCCGCGTCGTTCTTTTCCTCTTCGACTTCGAGCGCGCGGTCCGGACGCATCGTGAAAGAGAGGATGATGCCCACCGCCATCAGGATCATCGACACGGTGAACGGCAGGTTCCAGTTGCCCGTGCGGTCGATCAGCCAGCCGCCCACGACCGGGCTGATGATGGCCGCCAGCGCCGAGCCGGAATTCATGATGCCGGAGGCGGTGCCCGAATGCTTCGGCGCGATGTCCATCGGCACGGACCACATCGGACCAATCGTCATTTCGTTGAAGAAGAAGCCGGCTGAGAGACACACCGCCGCGAGCGTGATGGAGATATCGGAGATCAGCATGATCGGCGCGAGCGACAGCAGGGTCAGCAACATGCACACGCCGACCATCACGTTGCGCGCGAGGCGCACGTTGCCGCTCTTTCTCAGGATGCGGTCCGTGAGGGACCCGCCGAGCCAGTCGCCGAGCACGCCTGCGAAGAAAACGCCCGACGCGAACAGCGCCGACTTGCCGAGCTGCATGTGATAGCTGTGCAGGAAGTACTGCGGAATCCAGCCGAGAAAAAGCCACAGCACCCAGCCATAGCAGAAGTACACGGCCGTGACCGGCGCCATGCGGCCGAGCAGCGTGCGCCAGGGCACGGGAGCGCGATGCTTCACGCCCGAGTACGTCGCAAGCGTCGCGCATTCGGTTTCCGTGATGCGCGGATGATCGCGCGGGTTGTCGCGGAAATAGAAGACCCACGCCAGAGCCCACAGGAAACTGATGATCCCGGTGATGATGAACGCGCCGCGCCAGCTCGTCGCAACCATCAACCAGACGATGAGCGGCGGCGCCACGGCATTGCCGATGCGTGATGCTGCATGCGTAATGCCTTGTGCAAAACCGCGCTGATCGGCGGGCATCCAGTTGGACATCGCGCGCGTCGCGGTCGGGAAGGTCGCGCCTTCGCCGAGACCGAGCAGCACCCGCGCAACGATCAGCGACACGAAACCGCCCGCGAGGCCCGTCAGCACCGTGGCGCCCGCCCAGATGATCGCGCAGAGCGTGAGCGTGCGGCGCGGCCCGAAGCGGTCGCCCACCCATCCGCCGATGATCTGAAACACGAGATACGGATAGGCAAATGCGGAAAACACGAAACCGACTTGCGTGTGCGAAAGACCAAGCTCCGCGCCGAATTGGGCCGCCGCGGTGCTGACATTGACCCGGTCGATATAGGTGATGAAATACATCGCGCATAGCAGCAGCAGAACGCGCGTCGTGGCTCGACGGAACATCATCGTCTCCTTGTTGGCCGCGTGCGTGCATCCGACGCCTTCGGATATCGAGCGGCGCCTGATGTCACGGCATGCGGAACTTCGCTTGGGGTACGTCGAATGAGGACTGCGGCTCGATATGAGCGTGCTTATTGCGTTCTGCGGCGCAGCTTGCGAATGCGTGGTTTGCGCGGTGATGTCATGACTCGTCTCCTGATCGCGGCTCGTTGATGTCCGCTCTTTTGCTTCGGTTAATGAAACTCTCGTCTTGCTGTCGTCAATCCATTGCATCGAGCGCCATCGCGAGCACGCGGGCGACATGCAGCGCCTCGCGTTGCGCGCCATCCGCGATCTGATGACGGCAACTCGTGCCGTCCGCCACGATCAACGCGTCGCGCTCGGCGCGCACGGCCGGCAGCAGCGATAGCTCCGCCATCGCCTGCGATGCGTCGTAATGCTCGGCCTCGTAACCAAAGCTGCCCGCCATGCCGCAGCACGACGATTCGATCGTCGAGACATCGAGGCCGGGAATCCAGCCGAGCACTTTCTCGATGGGTCGAACAGCGTCGAATGCCTTCTGATGACAATGTCCATGCAGCAAAGCCTTCGTTCGATCCAGCGCTTTCAGCTTCAGCCGCAAGCGCCCGGCGGCGTCTTCGCGCACGAGAAACTCCTCGAATAGAAACGATGCTTGTGACAACTCGCGCGCGGCATCGCCATAGCCGTATCCGAGAAATTCATCGCGCAACGAAAGCAGACACGACGGTTCCAGACCGACGATCGCCACGCCGCGTTCGACGTAAGGCATGAGCGCATCGAGCGCGCGGCGCGCTTCGGCCTTCGCTTCATCGACGAGACCGGCCGAGAGAAAGGTGCGCCCGCAGCACAGCGGCCGCTCGCCCGCCTTCACGTTCAGATGAACCGTGTAGCCCGCTGCTTCGAGGACTCGCTTCGCGGCGCGCGCGTTCTCCGGCTCCATGTAGTTGTTGAACGTATCGACGAAGAGCACGACCTCGGCAGTTGCCGATGCAAGCGGCTTGGCCGAGGCATTCGCGAGAAACGGTTTCGTGAATCGCGGAAACGCTCTTTGCGGCGCGAGGCCGAGCTTCGTCTTGAGCCAGCGCGCGACGCCCGGCATGTTCGCCTCGAAGGCGTTCGATAGCGCGGGCATGCGGCTCGCATACGGCGCATAGCGCGGCAAGAACGCGATCAGCCGCTCGCGCAGGCGCACGCCATGACGCTGCGTCCAGGCGGCGCGCGCCTCGATCTTGACGCGCGCCATGTCGACGCCCGTCGGACAATCGCGTTTGCAGCCCTTGCATGACACGCACAGGTCGAGCACGTCCTTCACATCCTGACTCGCGAGGCCGTCGTCGCCGAGCTGTCCCGACAATGCGAGCCGTAACGTGTTCGCACGTCCGCGCGTGACATGCTGCTCGTCCTTCGTGATGCGATAGCTCGGACACATCGTGCCCGCATCGAACTTGCGGCAATGGCCGTTGTTGTTGCACATTTCGACCGCTTTCGCGAGTCCGCCTGACAGATCGCCGCCCGATCCCGGCGCGCCCTGCTCGCCCGTCAACGGATCGCGCGTCACATTCCATGCCGACCAGTCGAGACGCGGCGTCAACGCGCGCTCGCGATAAGCAGGCGGAAAGCGGAAGTTGCGCGCATCGTCCATCTTCGGCGGCGCCACGATCCGATCCGGGCTCAGCCGGTTCTCCGGATCGAAGAGCTGCTTGATATCGCGAAACGCCTCGTTGATGCGCGGCCCGTATTGCCACGCGACCCATTCGCCGCGGCACAAACCGTCACCGTGCTCGCCAGAGAATGCGCCCTTGTATTCGCGCACCATCGCCGCGGCCTCTTCCGCGATCGCGCGCATCTTGATGGCTCCGTCGCGACGCATGTCGAGAATCGGCCTCACATGCAACGTGCCGACGCTCGCGTGCGCGTACCACGTTCCTTCGGTTCCATGCTTCCTGAAGACGTCGGTCAAGCGGCTCGTGTACTCGGCGAGATGCTCGAGGGGCACCGCGCAATCCTCGATGAAGGAGACCGGCTTGCCATCGCCCTTCATGCTCATCATGATGTTGAGGCCGGCCTTGCGCACTTCCCACAGCGCCTTTTGCGGACCGGCATCGGGCATCTGCACGACCGAACCCGGCAAGCCGAGGTCGCTCATCAGTTCGACGAGTTGCGCGAGCCTTGCCAATTGCACGCCGCGATCCGCGCCTGCGAACTCGACGAGCAGAACAGCCTCCGGCTCGCCGACAAGGGCCTTTTCGATGACGGGGCGAAACGCGGGATTCGACATCGCGAGGTCGATCATCGTGCGGTCGACCAGTTCCACCGCAACCGGTCCGAGCTTCACGATGTGCTGCGTCATGTCCATCGCATCGTAGAAGCTCGGGAAGTTCACGACGCCGAGCGTCTTGTGCGCGGGCAGCGGCGCGAGCGTCAATGTCAGTTGACGGCTGAACGCGAGGGTCCCTTCGGAACCGACCAGCAGATTTGCGAAATTCGGCTCTCCATCGCCGCTGAAGGCGAGCGGGCTCTGGCAATCGAAGAGATCGAGGTTGTAGCCCGCCACGCGCCGCAGCACCTTCGGAATGCGTTCGCGCATTTCCTGTTGCTCGCGCATCGCGATGTCACGCACGCCATCGACGAGACCGCGGGTGCGCGCATCGTTCATCATCGACGAGAGCTTGCCGAAACGCGCTTCATGCCCATCGGCGAGGACCGCGTCGATCGCGTCGACGTTATGCACCATGATCCCGTATTCCATCGAGCGCGAGCCGCATGAGTTGTTCCCCGCCATGCCGCCTATCGTGCACTGCGCGCTCGTCGATACGTCGACCGGAAACCAGAGACCATGCGGCCTGAGCCAAGCGTTCAGATGATCGAGCACGACGCCCGGTTCGACCGTGACCGTGCGTGCTTCCTTGTCGAAGTGAACGATGTTGTTGAGCCACTTCGTCGTGTCGACGACGAGCGCCTCGCCCACCGTCTGGCCGCACTGGCTCGTGCCAGCGCCGCGTGCGAGCACGCTCGCGCGGCTGTCGCGGGCAATCTGCAACGCGAGGCGCAAATCGTCCTGGTCCTTCGGCACCACGACGCCGATCGGCATGATCTGATAGATCGATGCATCGGTGGCGTAGCGCCCGCGCGATGCGCGATCGAACAGCACGTCGCCCTTCAGTTCGCGCTGCAGACGCACCTGCAGAGGCGTCGGCGCGGACGCGAGCCGCGCGCGTGCGGAAGCGGGCATCAGATGGATCGGCTTGACGAGCCGGTCTGTGGGGGAATTGAGCATCGTCGCTGTCGGTGAGTGCCAGAGCGCCGTATGGTTTCTGGCCTTATGAATGCGTTATTCGAAATGCAATTCGACGGCCGGCAAGCCATCGACACTGCCCACCGCCGCGCCGGGTCCATCGGGAAAGGCGATGCCGGTGTACGAACCCGCCGTGAGCACGGTCCCGCGTTCGACGGCAAGCCCGCGCGATACGCTGTGATTCACTGTCCACGCGAGAAGGCGCCGCGGGTCGCCGGCCGGGTTTGCCGGAACATCCTCGAAAAGCGGTGCATCGTCGAACGTGAATGTCATTGCAGGCGATACGAATGGAAACGCCGCGTCATACGGCACGCCCTCGCCCACGATCAACGCGCCGTGATTCTGCAAGTCGGCGAGTTGCCACGGCTTCTCCACGTCAGGCCACGCGGCGAAGCGGCTCGCCACTACTTCGATCGCCGCGTGCACGGACTCGATCGCGGCGATCACGTCTTCATCGCTGTATGGCCCGCTATGCGGATCGAAACGTCGGCCGAGCCTGAACGCGACTTCGAGTTCGAGCCCGGCCTTGCCGAACGAATGCATCGAAAGGCGCGCGCCGGATCCATGCACGCCGTCAGCGGGGAGCGGTGCGCCCTGAATCGGGCCGTCGTGTGTTTTCGCGCCGACCTTCCATCCGCCGATGTCCGCATTCAACGCGCGCAGTGTCGCTTCCTGCGCGGCGTAGGCTTCGTCAGCGTCCGCCGGGCGCGTGCCTTCGGGCAACGCATCGAGCTTCGCGCGATGCGCGCGCGCCTCGATAAAAAGCCGCGCGAGCGCGTTGGCGTCGAACGCGGCGCTCATGCGGCTGCCTTCAGCGCAGGCTTCGCGACGTGGCTCGTCAGATAGTCCATCGCCGCCGCGACGCCGCTGCCCTTCAACGCGATGCCCGACAGCTTCAGTCCCATCTCGCAACCGGTGAGCGCGGCCATCAGCGTGAGATCGTTGCAGTCGCCGAGATGACCGATGCGGAACATGCGGCCCTTCACCTTGCCGAGCCCCGTGCCGAGCGACATGTCGAAATGCTCGTAGATAAGCTTGCGCACCGCATCGGCATCGACGCCTTCGGGCGTCATCACGCCCGTGAGCACCGGCGAATACACGGCGGGATCGGCGCATTGAATCTCGAGTCCCCATGCGGTGACCGCCGCGCGGCACGCGGCCGCAAGCCTTTGATGACGTGCGAACACGTTGTCGAGTCCTTCGCCGAGAATCATGTCGAGCGCTTCCGAAAGACCGTAGAGCAGGTTCGTGTTCGGCGTGTAGGGCCAGTAGCCCTGCTTGTTCATCTCGATGATGTCGGTCCAGTCCCAGAACGCGCGCGGCAGCGTGGCGTGCGTCGACGCTTCGCGCGCCTTCTCCGATACCGCGTTGAAGCTGATCCCCGGCGGCAGCATCAAGCCCTTCTGCGATCCGGAAACGGTCACGTCCACGCCCCATTCGTCGTGACGATAGTCGGCCGATGCGAGACCCGAGATCGTGTCCACCATCAGCAATGCGGGATGCTTCGCGGCGTCGATGGCGCGTCGCACGGCGGCGATATCCGAGGTCACGCCCGTCGACGTTTCGTTATGGACGACGCACACGGCCTTGATCGTGCGCTGCGCGTCCTCGCGCAGGCGCTTTTCGATCATGTCCGCCTGCACGCCGCGCCGCCAGCCTTCTATGCCCGGCAAACCGAGGAACTCCGGTTTCAACCCGAGGTTCTCGGCCATCTTCTTCCACAGCGTCGCGAAATGACCCGTCTCGAACATCAGCACCGTATCGCCCGGGCTCAGCGAGTTGCAAAGCGCTGCTTCCCATGCGCCCGTGCCCGACGCCGGATAGATCACCACCGGCTGACTCGTCTTGAAGATCTTCTTGATGCCGTCGAGCACCTTGAGACCCAGCGCGCCGAACTCCGGTCCGCGGTGATCGATCGTCGGATAGCTCATCGCACGCAAGATGCGATCTGGCACAGGGCTCGGCCCCGGGATCTGCAGGAAATGGCGGCCAGCAGGATGGAAATCGAGCTTCAACATGGGTCGGCGTCCTCTTAAATGTAATTTTGCATGCAAAATACAATAGCGCAGCGATCGAGGCAGGTAAACGACTTTATAGGCCGAACGGCCTAGGGATAACCCGCTGGCGGTTTTTTCCACTAGCGCTGGGTTAAAATTGCCGCAAACGGAATTCGAGGTATTGAATGCAAAATCCCGATTTACCAGAACTGCACGGCTCGTCCTCGTTGCCGAAGGTCGAACGCCTGCGTCTGCACGACACCGTCGTGGATCACTTGCGCGGCTTCATCGTCGAGGGCCTGCTCGCGCCCGGCGTGAAGCTCAACGAGCGCAAACTGTGCGAGACGCTCGGCATTTCGCGCACGCCGCTGCGCGAAGCGCTGAAGGTGCTCGCCGCCGAAGGGCTGATCGAGATATCGCCGAACCGGGGTGCGTCGGTATCGCAGATGAGCGAATTCGAGATCCGCGAGATGTTCGAATTGATGAGCGGACTGGAGGCGTTTTCCGGCGAACTCGCGTGCGAGCGCATCACACCGCTGGAAATCGCCGAGATCAAGGCGCTGCATTACGCGATGCTCGCCTGTCGCGCGCAGAACGATCTGTCCGGCTACTACAGCCGCAATCAGGCCATTCACGACAAGATCAACGAAGCCGCGCGCAACACGGCCTTGCGTCAGACTTACGTGTCGATCAACCGGCGGCTGATGGCGCTGCGTTTTCGCTCGAACTTCCAGACGCCTAAATGGGACAGCGCCATTCGCGATCACGAAGAAATGATCGAGGCGCTCGAAACACGCGATGGCCGGCGCATGGGCGAGATCCTGCGCAAGCATTTGCTGTCCAAGCGCGATGCGGTGCTCGCCGAGCGCACCCTGACGACGGTGAAACCCGCGACGCCGAAGAAGCGCGCGGCGGACAAGACAACGCCGGATGAGCGCTAGCGAATAGAACGGTCCCTCGATTCCTCCGAAGGTAGGGCACGGTGCCGGCCCACGGTCGCCAGAGCCTTCCATCGGAGGAAACGATGACCAAGATTCGAGGGGCATGCATTGCGATCAGCGCGGCGGTGGTCGTCACGGGATTAGCCTTCTATCACTCGCCGGACTTCGAGGCCGCGCAGGCCGAAATGGACCGACAGACCGTCGACTGCATCGCAAGCGGACTCACGCGTGACGAGAAAAGTCACCTCGCCCGGCTGAGCGCGATGCACGATCGCGAGGGACTGCGTCCCGTCTACACCGATGTTCTCGCGCGCTGCGTGGTACGTTCCGACCAATGGGAACGCAGCGCGCAACTGGTCACGAGCGCGGGCCAGTCTCTTTCTCGGGATCCCGAATTCAGGCAGATGCTGAACGCGAGCACGATGGAGCTGGCGACGCGCCGCTGAACCGGCGACGCATCGTTCAAGCCGTCAATCCGCTGCCCGCGCCGAGCTGAGTCGCGGTGCGCGTGCGCGCCGCATGCGCGCTCAGCACGGCGATTTCATGTTGCGTGTAATGCGTGACTGGCGCAATGGCCGCGAGCGCGGCAGTGATGACGATGGCGATGATGCTGATCGAGATGGCGTTCATGTTCGGCTCCTTTGACTGGCTGATGTCGATTAGCTGCTATCGATGCGAAGCATTGTGGTCGCCGAGAGTTAGCGAGGAATGAGCTTCGCCGCGCGGCGCGATGCTTCGGCCCGCCGGGGTAAGATCGGCATGCATTCCACCATCGCGCACACGGCATTCAAAATGCATTCGACCATCGATACATCGACCGCCACGCTCGAACTGCCCTTCAAGCGGCCGTTCGACTGGACACGCATGCTGAAATTCATCGGTGGCCGCGCGTCGGCGGGCGTGGAGTCAGTCGAGGACGGCGCGTACCGGCGCGCGATCGAATGGCAAGGCGACGACGGCATCGTCGAGGTCAGGCCGCACGAACGCAGGCATCGGCTCATCGTGAAGGTCGAGGGCGCGGTGGCGCGACACGCCGAGGATCTCGCCGCGCCGCTCGCGCGCATGTTCGATCTGCATGCCGATCCGCGCGAGATCGCCCGTTGTCTTGCCGGGGACCCGGTGCTGGCGCCGCTCGTCGAGGCCGCGCCCGGCCTGCGCGTGCCGGGCGCGTGGTCCGGTTTCGAGCTCGTGGTGCGGACCATCGTCGGGCAACAGGTGAGTGTCAAAGGTGCGTCGACGATCATGGGCCGAATCGTGCAGCGCGCGGGCAAGCGGATCGAAGGTCATCCGCACGAGGGCACAGCGTGGCGCTTTCCCACACCGGCCGAGCTCGCCGCCGCCGATCTGGAGAAGATCGGCATGCCGACAAAGCGCATCGAGACCGTGCAGCGTTTCGCGCACGCGGTCGCAACTGGCGCGCTGCCGCTCGATGAGCCGGGCGCCGATCCCGAACGCGTGAAACGCGACATGCTCGCGATGCCCGGCATCGGACCGTGGACCGTCGGCTATGTGGCGATGCGCGCGCTGCGCGATCCCGACGCCTGGCCCGACGCCGATCTCGTCCTCATGCAGGCGATCGCGCGCCGCGACCCATCGCTTGCGAAACCCGCGCAGCAGCGTGCGCGCACCGAGCGCTGGCGTCCGTGGCGCGCGTATGCGGCCATGCATCTGTGGAACGGTGTGGCGATGGAAACCGGACTCGCGCGCGGCGGTTGATACCGCATGCATTCTGCCGCGATCGCATCTTGCGTGCAGCATCTCGCATGCAAAATGCCGGCTGCACTATCGGCGTACGGAACATGCCGGCGATCATTCTGTTCTATCGTCTAAAAAATGGACTAATCTGCTTCGAGTGGCCGCGCGCCGCAGAGGCCGCATGTCCGCGCGCGACGCAGGATCGAAGGTCGAAGAAGCGCCAGTGAAAGGCCATCGGGAGACGCTCATGAACGCATCATCCCTCGACGCGCAAGATCTGAAGAGCGGACAGGCGGCATCGGCGGAAAAATCCACGACCGATGTGCCGATCGCGCCGCGCGTGCAGAAGATCGTCGTTGCGATACACGGGATCGGAAATCAGTTGCACAGCGACACGGTGCGCTCGGTGGCGAGTCAGTTCGGCGCGCGCTATGACCCGCCGCTGCCCGTGATGCCGCTCGGCTATTTCGACATCGCGGGTGTCGGCGAAGTGGACGTTCGCCAGCTCGATCTTCCGCCGGGCGGCCCTTATACCGCTGCGCAGCGGGACTTCTACTCGGCGCTCGGTTTCGCCGAAGTGTATTGGGCCGACATTCCGCGCGAAGTCGTGAAGCAGGACGACACGCTCGAGGAAAGCAAGGCGTGGGGACTGTCGATCGTGAGTCGCGCGCAGGCGACCTACATGCTCAACGTCGATGAACGCAAGCTCGAGCCAGCCGATTTCTCGCTGGCCTCCGGCGTCGTCGAGGAAATTGTCGAAACAGTGGCCGTCATGCAAAGCCTGCTCGCGGTGACGGAGAAAGCCGGCATCTTCAAGTTCGATCTCGCACCGATGCTGCGCGACTACGTCGGAGACGTGCAGCTCGTCGCGGATTTCAGGCAACATCGCGATACCATCGTCTTTCGCTTTCATCGTGTGATGGAGCGGCTCGTCGCGCTCGCCACCGCGCGTTGCCAGTGCGCGCCCGAGGTGTATATCGTCGCCCATAGCGAAGGGACCGTGATCAGCTTTCTCGGCATTTTGCAGGCGTTGTCGACGCCGACCGTGACCGACCCGAGGGACGGCAAGCAGATCATCGGCACCGACTGGGTACAAAGCCTGCGTGGCTTCATGACCATCGGCTCGCCGATCGACAAGCACATCCTGCTATGGCCGAAGCTCTGGGAAGGCATGACGCTGACGAGCGAAATGGCTGGCGACGCCGTGACCCAGATCGATCGTCCCGGCGGCCCGATCACGCTGCCCTCACGCATCCGATGGCGCAACTACTACGACTTCGGCGATCCCGTCGGCTTCGCGCTCGATACGGCGCGCGCCTATCTCGATCATCATGGTTGCCTTGCGTTCGAGTTCGATCCGGTGCATGACATCGGCTTCTCGCGCTACTGGCTGCCGGGCAAGGCGCATACCGACTACTGGACCGATGGCGATGTCTTCGGTCACTTCATCGAGAACGTCGTGCTCGACAGGAACACCGCGAAAGCCCCGCAAAACAGGCGGTTTCGCGGCATCGTGAGTACGGCGATCCCCTATCTGCTGAGCTTCGCGCTGCATCTTCTCGCCGTGTTTTTCATCTATAAAGCCGTCACGGCGTCGTCCGATTCGGGCGCGGGCGGCACGAGCAACGCGCCCGAGTTCATCTATCTCACGCGATCGGTGTTCGCGCTCGCCTGCCTGTTGATGGGCACGACGGTCGCGGCGCGCCTTCCGCGTCTCGTCAAGGCGCGCGGCGCGAGACGCACGGATGCGTGGCTGCGCTGGCGCATCGTCGCGCTTCTGGCGTTCGTCGCCGGTGCGCTGATCTTCTGGTTCGTGCTCCTGAGCGGCGTAGCCGCGTTTCTCGCGAGCCCGTTTGCGGATATCCTGCATCGCGACAGCGCCGATCCTGTCGTCGGCAAAGCGGTCTTCGTGCTCGCGGGACTCGTATGCGCGACAAGCGGCTGGCTCGCGCCACGCAAACCGCATTGGGGACGTCGTATTCTCGTCGCGCTCGGCACGCTGATGATGGTGCTGATCGTGGGCGTGAGACTATGGGGCGATCTCGCGGGCAAACCGTTATGGCCCGTCGTGCTCGGCGGCGCATTCTTTCTCTATGCGTGGTGGCTCGCGATCCTTATCTTCGATCTCGCCTTCGTGTGGCATCGTTATGTGCGCAATTCGGTCGCGCTCGATACACTGCGCGCGTGGCGTGAAAACCGATGCGACGCGAAGCCGAGACCGATCATGCCGATGCGATCGAAGCCCTCAGACAAGTGAGAGCGACTTCATCCATGCAAGATCAGCTTCTGCACCCGCCAATTGAGCAGCTCCGCGACGAACAACGTGTTCTCGGCCGGACATGCCATTTCATGAATCCACCCGAACTGCTTCAATTGTTTGCCCGATCGTCCGAGCACGCCGAGCAATTTTCCATCGAGGGATAACTTGTAGATTCGGCCGGGAAATGCATCGGCGGAATACAAAACCTGATTCGGTCCCGGCGAAATGCAAATAGCCCACGGCGATCCCGGCGCGAACGTGCCCGCTGCGATCGCGGCTTCATCGGGCATGTTGCCGATAGCCGGGCGCGCATCGGGCGGGACGGGCACGTCGATCGTGAATTGCCGCTGAAAGGTTCCTTCGCCATCGAAAACCTGAATGCGACGGTTGCTGCGATCGGCGACATAGACCAGTCCGTTTCTGTCGACCGCGATGCTATGCGGCGTATGAAACTGACCCGGTTCCCTGCCGCGATCGCCCCACGACTTGAGCCAGTTGCCATCCTTGTCGACCTTCGCGACACGCGAATTGATGTATCCGTCGCTGATGTAGGTATTGCCCGCGGCATCCCACGCGACATCCGTCACTTGCCGGAAGCGCCCCGGCTCCGAAGGCAGCGGCGGATTCGGATGCTTGAGCGGCGCGGTCTCTTCATCCGATGCTTCCTGCTTGCGGCCGAACACCATCGCGACGCGGCCTTCGGGCGTGAACTTGATGATCATGTCCGAGCCCTTGTCGGTGGCCCAGATGTTGTCTTGCCGGTCCACTTTCACTGTATGCGCGAAAGACCAGGCATAAAGGTTATGGCCGATCTCGCGCACGAAACGCCCGTTGCGATCGAACTCGAGCAATTGCGCCGCGGCCGCGCCGTATGCGGGACCGATACTATTGCCGCGCGATAGCACGAAGATATGTCCCGCCGAATTCAGCGCAACGCCGGAGCATTCGCCGAAGTACACATCGCGCGGCAAACGCACCGGATCAGGAACCGAATCGTAGGCAATGGACGGGACGTCGTTATCGGCGTATGCGAGATGCGGAAAGAGTGCGAGCGCGGCGACGCCTTGGCCCGCGAGCGTCAGAAAGCGGCGGCGGCTTGCAGCCTCGGGCGCCATGTCGCAACATGGGCAGTACATCGAGTGTCGAAGACTCACTGTTACCCTCCTCTTGTTCTTCGCCTGCAATGATGAACATCGATGGTCGGCTTGCTTCGCGATGCGAGAGGAAGTGTAGTGCATGAACCGCGTTGTTCACATGCGAGCCCAAAGATTGCTTTCAACGCCGAAAGGGACATCATGACCGAATCCTGGCAATACCAAGTTCGAATCCGTCTCGCGCCCGAACATGCCGCGATGGCGCGCCGAGACCCGGCGAACGAAATGCTCGCGCCGATCAACGCGCTGCTGATCAAGCACGACGCCCAATTGAAATGTCAGTACGATGCCTTCGCCGATTACGTCGCGCAAGCGGAGCGGGATGGCATCGAGCACTATCCGCTCTATCGATGGACCCGCGAAACCATCGAAAACCCCGCTAAGAAAGCGAAATATCTCGAAGCATTCACGCTCTATGTGAACGGCGAAGAAGTCTACGACAAGACACTCGCCGACGCGCTCGAAGCCGATCTTCAGTCGCTCGCGAGCGATGCGATCACCGATATCCGCAAGTTCGACACGAACCCTGCGCACAATCCACAACCACCGTCATACGACCGTTGATAAGTTGACGCCGCGCATCGCTCGCGCTAAGGTTTGGTAAATCAACCAAACAGGGATCGCGCCTCGTGCAGGATCGCCGACAAACCATACTCGAAGCCGCGCTCGCCACCTTGCGCGAAGAAGGCTATTCGGGTTTCACGCAGCCGCGCGTCGCCGCACGCGCGGGCGTGCGTCAAAGTCACCTGACCTACTATTTCCCGACGCGACTCGCATTGATCGAAGCCGTCGCGCGCACCGCGATCGACGGACAACTCGCCGCCGTCGATACCTTCGCGGGCGAAACATCGCTCAAGATAACTGCTGCATCGATCGCCAATGTCGCGATACGCCACGAGAATACGCGCGTACTGATGGCGCTCGCGCAAGCCGCCGACGAAGAGCCGACCATACGCGATCTCTTTCGCGAACTCGCGGAAGGCGTCGCCGTGCGCATCACGCGCATGCTCGAGGCAATGGGCCTCGCCGTCACCAAAGAGCATGTGTCGATGGTGCACGCGCTCGTGGTCGGGCTCGCGGTCATCGATCTCGCGGTCGGCCGCGCGGACGGCAAGCGCCGTGCGAGCACCGCTATCGAAACCCTGTTCTCGCTGTTGCCGTCCGACGAATCGAAAACGTCATGACGCGCTCGATCGCCGCGATGTGGCCATGATGGTTTCGATTGTTGTGATGATTGAATCGGGCCGCGCCGGGCGGTGCAATACAGCGCGCGAATGTATGTCGAGCGCAGAAGTCCCGGGGCTGCCCGAAAACCGGCAAACGCTCTTGCAATAAGGCTCAGCAGCGTTTCACCATCCATGACATGGCGTGAAATAAGTTACCGCGGGACTTCGCGCGCCCCCTTCTCTATAGTCACTTCCGTCGCCACACGAAGCGCAACGTGGCCTAAAGAACCGAGAAGGACATCCCGTGAATACCCGATCGACTTTCGCTTCAAACGTCCGCGTTGCCGCTGCCTCCGACGCGGGTTCCGGCAAGCGTCGTGTGCGCCAGTTGCTCGTCGTCGCGGCAGCCGCCGCACTCACGCTCGCCAGCAGCTCCGCCTTCGCCGGCTGGGCGCGCGGCGGCACCGCCTACACCGGCCGTGGCGAATACCAGAGCGCGCATGTCGGCTCCTGCGGTGGCGGCAGTTGCTCGCATGCCGGCGGCGTCGAAAATCCGTGGGGCCGCGTCGCCACCAACTCCGGCACCGTGACGCGCACCGCGCCGGGCCAGTTCTCCAACTCCGGCACCGCGTACGGCCCGAACGGACGCTCCGTGCAGCACGCGGGCGACACGAGCTGCGCCGGCGGCAGCTGCGCGCACACCGGCAGCGCGACCGGCCCGAACGGCAAGACCGCGACCGGCAGCGATACGGTGACGCGCACGGCGCCCGGCCAGTACTCGTCGTCGGGCTCGGTGACGGGCCCCAACGGCAACACGTCGACGCACTCGGCATCGACGAATTGCGCGGGCTACACCTGCAACCGCTCCGGCACGGTCAATACCGCGAACGGGGGCACCGTCACGCACTCGGGCAGCGCGACGAGCGTCGCGCCGGGCGTGGTCACCACGTCGGGCACCGCGACGGTCACGAACGGCTCGCACAGCACGACGGTCGTCGGTGGCGGCACGGTGACGACGGGCACGACGGTGGTCGCCACGACGCCGGTCGTAACCGGGACCACGGTCGTTGCCGCGCCCGTGATCGTGCCGCCGCCCCCGCCGCCTTCGACGACCGTGGTCGTTGCGCCGTCCCCGGCTCAGTCGGCGGTCGTGGTCACGCCGCCCCCTCCGCCGCCGGCCAAGACCGTGGTCGTCGCACCGCCGCCGGCCAAGACCGTGGTCGTCGCACCGCCGCCGGCCAAGACCGTGTACGTCGCGCCGCCGCCGCCGGCCAAGACCGTGTACGTCGCGCCTGCCCCGGCTCCGGTCAAGACGGTCTATGTCGCGCCGCCCCCGCCGCCCGCGAAGACGGTGTATGTGGTGCCGCACCGTGCGGTCCTGATCCCGGGGCACTGGGTCGGCCGGTTCTGGATTCCCGCGCACTGGGCATGAACGCGTATCGGATAGCATCGACGAAGGCCGGCCGCACGCGCGCCGGCCTTGTCGTTTCATCGGCGTCCCGCGTTACACTGCGAAGCAACGCCGCTTCCGACACAGACACGACATGCTCCATGTCTTTCCCGGCACGCAAGCAGTCACGGACGCACGCTCATGACGAGCCATCGCATGAAGCGTCCGCATCTGCCTCGCGATCATGCGAAGAGTGTCCTCCACGACATCACGTGGACGGCCGGCCCCGTCGTGCTGCTCATTGCGATCGTTGTCGCGCTCGTCTACTGGCTCGTCGATCCCGCGCCGCCTAAAACCATCACGATGAGCGCGGGTCAACCCGACAGCTCGTTCTATGTCATCTCGCAGGAATACGCGAAGCTGCTTGCACGTAGCGGCATCACGCTCAAGGTGCTGCCTTCGGATGGCTCCGTGCAGAACCTCGAACGCCTGCTCGATCCGAAGCAGCACGTCGATCTCGCGCTCGTGCAAGGCGGCATCGCGACGAAGGAACAAGCGTCGCAGTTGATGTCGCTCGGGAGCGTGTCGTATGTGCCGCTCGTCGTGTTCTATCGCGGCAAAGGCCTCACGCTGCTTTCGCAACTGGAGGGCAAGCGCATCGCGATCGGCCGCGAAGGCAGCGGCACGCGCATGCTGTCGCTTAAGCTCCTGGAAGCGAACGGCATCTATACCGGCGGCGACACACAACTTCTGCCCACCGACGGCCTGCAGGCCGCGACCCAACTCGTCAGCAACGAAGCGGACGCGGTCTTTCTTTCCGGCGACTCCGCGACGCGCGGCCTGATGTTGCGGCTCTTGCGCGTGCCCGGCATTTCGGTGATGGACTTCAAGGAAGCAAGCGCCTATACCCGCCTGTTTCCTTATCTCGACGATATTGAGTTGCCGCCCGGCGTGCTCGATCTCGGCCGCCGCATTCCAGCGGAGGCGGTGCATCTGATCAGCCCGACGGTCGAGCTGGTCGCGCGCCCGAGCCTGCATCCGGCGTTATCCGATCTGCTCATCGAGGCAGCGCAGGAAGTGCACGGCACGGCCGGATTGCTGCAACGCGCCGGACAGTTCCCGAGTCCCGTCGCGCATGAGTTTCCGATCAGCGAGGACGCGAGCCGCTATTACCGCTCGGGCAAGAGCTTCCTGTATCGCACGCTGCCGTTCTGGCTCGCGAACATCGCGGATCGCGCGCTCGTGTTGTTGCTGCCCGTCGCGGTGCTGATCTTTCCCGCGCTGCGGCTCGTGCCCGCGCTGTACCGCTGGCGTGTGCGCTCGCGCATCTATCGCTATTACGGCGCGCTGATCGCGGTGGAGCGCGGCGCGATGCGCGTCACCAACGAAGACGAACGGCGCGCGTTGCTCGTCGAGCTCGATTACATCGAGGAATCGCTCGATACGCTCAAGCTGCCGCTCGCCCACGCCGACGCGCTCTACGTGCTGCGCGAGCACGTCAGCTTCGTGCGCGCGCGCCTCACCGAAGCGTCGCGGCGCGAACCGCGCATGGCATAGACAGGCATCCCATGATCGAGGGCACGCAATGAAAATTCGTACCTGGTTCACCGCTACGTTGACGCTCTTGTTGACCGCGTGTGCAAGCCTTCCGCCTCAGACCGGACGCCTCGAAACTCACGCCCTGACCGACACCACGAACACGCGCCTCGGCACGACCTTCGCGGCGAGCGAGGCCGCGCATCCCGACGACAACGGGTTTCATCTGCTATCGGACGGCATGGACGCGCTCATCGCGCGGGTGATCCTCAGCGAGTCCGCGGAGCGCACGCTCGATCTCCAGTACTACATCTGGCATGCCGATCTGACCGGCCGCGAAATGGCCGCATCGGTCATGCGCGCCGCCGATCGCGGCGTGCGCGTGCGCCTTCTGCTCGACGACCTCGGCACCAATGGCGACGATCAGTTCCTGCTCGCGCTCGCCTCGCATCCGAACGTGCAGGTGAGGCTTTTCAATCCCGTGGCGAATCGCACGTTCAAGAAGCTAGGCTCCGCGGCCGAATTCTTTCGCGTGAATCGCCGCATGCATAACAAGGCGCTCATCGCCGATAACCAGGCCGCGATTCTCGGCGGGCGCAATATCGGCGACGAATACTTCGGCGCATCGAGCACGGTCGCGTTCGGCGATCTGGATGTGCTCGTGCACGGTCCCGTGGTGCGCGAGGTATCGAGCGCATTCGATATGTACTGGAATTCGGATGCGGCCTATCCGATCGAGAATCTCCTGGGACGTCACGCCGATCCCGATGCGCTCGCCGCTTATCGCCAGAAGATCGATACCTATCTGCTGTCGGAACAGAGTTCGCCTTATGTCGCGCAGGTTCGCCAACGCTATATCAGCGTGATTCAGGCGCACGACACCGCATTCTCGTGGGGCAAGGCGACGTTGCTCTATGACGATCCCGCGAAGATCACGCGCGCCCCCGGCGACACCGAAGGCCATTTGATGTCGCAATTCAAGGCGCTCGATCTCGAACCCGGCCATGAGATGCTGATCGTGTCGCCCTACTTCGTGCCGCGCAAGGAAGGGGTCCGATGGCTGCGCTCGATGACCGCGCGCGGCGTGCGCGTGACCGTGCTCACGAATTCGCTCGCGGCCACCGATGTCGCCGCAGTGCATGCGGGCTATCAGCGCTATCGCGAGGACATGCTCGAAGCGGGCGTTCGACTGTATGAGCTGAAGCCTGTTGCGTCGGCGGAAGACGACAAGAGCGCGAAGAAAACGACCTTCGGTTCGTCGAAAGCGTCGCTGCATGCGAAGACCTACGTGTTCGATCGCAAGCGCATCTTCATCGGCTCGATGAATCTCGATCCGCGCTCGGTGGAGCTGAATACCGAAATCGGCGTGTATTGCGAGAGCGAGGCGGCGGCCGTGCAAGTGGCTGATGGCATCGGCACGAACATCGATCGCATCGCGTGGCGTGTCGAGTTGCGCGATGACGGCAACGGCGGAACGCGCATGGTGTGGATCGATACCGACGGCAACGGCAACACGACCGAGCTCGATAGCGAGCCCGGCGTGTCCGCGTTCAAGCGCGCGGGAATCTGGATACTGGGGATTCTGCCGATCGAATCACAGCTATGATGCGCGTCATTTGAAGCCGGCCACGGCATGCGGCACATACGGCGCTTCGAGCTGCGCGATCTCTTCCGCCGTGAGATTCAGCGACAAGGCCGCGACCGCATCGCTCACATGATTCGGCTTCGATGCGCCGATGATCGGCGCGGTCACCGGCGCCTTCTGCGCGACCCATGCGAGCGCCACCTGCGCGCGCGGCACGCCGCGTGCCTTCGCGACCGCGGCCACCGCTTCGACCACGGCGCGATCGGCGTCGTCGGCGCGATAGAGCGTGCTGCCGAACGTATCCGATTCCTGACGCGCGCTCGTCACATCCCATTCGCGCGCGAGGCGGCCGCGTGCGAGCGGACTCCACGGCAACATGCCGATGCCTTGATCCTTGCAAAGCGGCATCATCTCGCGCTCTTCTTCTCGATACAGCAGATTCAAATGGTTCTGCATCGTCTTGAATTCGGTCCACCCGTTCGCGCGCGACGTATAAAGCGCCTTGCTGAACTGCCATGCGTACATGGACGACGCGCCGATATAACGCGCCTTGCCCGCTTTCACGACATCGTGCAGCGCTTCGAGCGTTTCTTCGATCGGCGTCGTGTAGTCCCAGCGATGGATCTGATAGAGATCGACGTAATCGGTCCCCAGACGCTTCAGGCTGTTGTCGATCTCGTTGAAGATCGCCTTGCGCGAGAGCCCCCCGCCATTCGGGCCGGGACGCATGCGATTGAAGACCTTGGTCGCGATCACGATATCGTCGCGCTTCGTGAGATCGCGCAGCGCGCGTCCGACGATTTCCTCCGAAGTGCCGTCGGAGTATGTATTGGCCGTGTCGAAGAAATTGATGCCCGCTTCCAGCGCTTCCCTGATGAGCGGGCGGCTCTTTTCCTCGTCGAGCGTCCAGGGATGCGTGCCGCGATCGGGCACGCCGTAAGTCATGCAACCGAGACAGAGCCGCGACACTTCGAGACCGGTCGAGCCCAGTTTCACGTATTCCATCGTGCGATTCTCCTTGCAAAGCGAAAGGCGTGAGCGAGCGGGCTCGCGCATGAGCGACGAAAGCTAGAACATTAACTCAGCATCGCGTGGCTTGCATTCGGAGGACTTTCGCCGGGTGTCAGTGGGGATAGCCGGCGAGGCGCTTGACTTCGTCCACGGACGAAGCGGCGAGCCAATGACAATACTGGTTGATGAAGCTCGGGTCGAGCGTGTTCGCGTCGATGCCGTCGTAGGTTCCTTTGCGATACTCGGACTTCGAGAAGTAATCGTCCGTATGCACCGCGTGAATATGAAAGACGAGGTTATCGATCTTCGCCTGACAGAAGCTTTCGACATCGAGAATGCGCTCGCGGCCTAGCCAGATGTATTCGTTGCCCGCTTCCTGCGCGGCGATTTCCGCTGCATACATGCTGGACACGCCGCGAAACCATCCGGGCCACGTGCCCCAGTTCGCCGG
This sequence comes from Caballeronia sp. J97, assembly GCF_905220305.1. Lineage (NCBI taxonomy): Bacteria > Pseudomonadati > Pseudomonadota > Betaproteobacteria > Burkholderiales > Burkholderiaceae > Caballeronia > Caballeronia sp. J97. Next base: position 91,059 of record NZ_CAJMZL010000019.1, read on the forward strand.
GTCCGGGCCGAAGTCGCGCAGCAACAGTTCGCACCAGTGGATTTGCCGACGCAGAAGGTGCACGACGAGCCGGGCTTCCGCGAGAAGCGAATGGCCGCACCCGAAATGATTGTGATGCGGCACACCGTGCCGGCGACAGAAATCGAGCATCTTCTCGCGGAAATCTTCGCTGTGGTGATAATGGCCGCGACCGTGCACCGGATAACTCGGACGAAAATCCACGAGATGCTTCGTCAGGAATACATCGGCATCGGTGCGCAGAAGATAGGGATAGCGCAGCGCAATCTCGTCGACATGCGGCCCTGACAGGCAGCCGATGGAGTTCATGAAGTGATAGCCTTCGAACACGCTCCCCGGTGCGGCGAACGGCAGACAGGGCACGCCGACGACACCTTCTTCATGCAATGGCAACGCGTGGGCGGCGTCCGGATGATGCACGACGATCAAGTCGGACGTGGTCCAGTTACCGCTGTGAATCCAGCTCTTGTAGATCCATTGAAACTCTTGAAGCATGCCCGGATGGTTGTCGATATAAACCATCACGCCCAGGGTTTTCGTGTTCTGAAACATTCGGAAGCCTCGAGTCGAAAAAGTCACGGCACATGTGCCGTGAATCGACTCATTCTACGTCCGCGTGTTTCCGGAATCCTGACTTTCTGTCACGACGCGCCGCGCTCAAAGCGCCAGCACGTTCACCGCCACATCCACGTGATGCGCGCCGCCGCCCAGTATCATTCCGCGCAATAACGACACATCGCTGTAATCGCGGCCCGTCGCGAGCGTGACATGGTCGAGATCCGCGAGAACGTCGTTGGTCGGATCGAGATCGATCCATCCGCTTTGCGGACAATGCACCGACACCCACGCATGCGATGCGTCGGCGCCGATCAACCGTGGATGCCCGGGCGGCGGATCGTTGCGCAAATAGCCGCTCACGTAACGCGCCGGCAGTCCGAGCGAGCGCAGACAACCGATCATCACCTGCGAGAAGTCCTGACACACGCCATGACGCAATTCGAACGCGCGTGACGCGGGCGTATCGAACGCGGTGGCCGACGGCTTATATTTGAAGTCCGCGTGAATGCGATGCATCAGATCGATCGCGCCCGCAACAAGCGGCGTGCCCGCATCGAAACTCGCTTGCGCATAGGCGCGCAATGCATGATCCAGCGAGATATTGGGCGACGCATAACAGAACTCGCTTTCCGGATAGAACGAACCGCTCGCGCAATAGCGCAGCCTTCGCGCGACGTCTTCCCACGGCGGCGTGTCCTGCGCATCGAGCGCACTCCAGCGCGGCGTGAGACGGACCGTGGTTTCGCTCGTCATCGAAAGGCGCTCATGCGGCGCATCGAGCGAGAAGTACAGCACGTCGTTGCCGAATGCATCGACGCGGCTATGCACATAAGACGGCACCGGCTCGATCCGCTCCGTATGCGAAATAACCTGCTGCCACGGGCAATGCAGCGGACGGATCGTCGCGAGATGCTGCGCGATCTCGACGGGCGTCGAATAGCGATAGGTCGTGCGATGCGTGACCGCGAGCACCGTGTCGTTCAGGCCGAGATTCATGACGACACCTGCGCGGCGAGCGTGTTCGCATGGCTGAAGTAGCGCGCGCTGACTTCGTTCGATGCCGCGCCGACCGATGCGACGAGCCTGTCGCATAGCGCGATCAACGCGTCATGACGGCCGTCCTTTCGCGTCTCGCACAGCGCGGCGAGATCCGGCAAAGCATCCGCGTGCACGAGCAGATCGGCGAAGCGTGTCGCCTGTGCGCGACGCGCGCCGCCCGCTGCCGCCGCGATCTCATCGAGCTTCGTGCGCAGGCGCGCATACACGCCGTAGAGTCCACGGGGATTGGTCTGATCCACGACGATCAAGTCGATCAGCGCGGGCACTTCGAGTCTTCCCGGATACAGCGAGCGATAGGTGAGCGTGCTGTCGAAGAGTTGCAACAGCAGATCGAAGCCGGCGGGCGATGCGAGCGTACGGCGCTCGGCAACGACGCGCAGAATCGTGGACATCGTCGAAACACGCTCGATATGCCGCCCGATGAAGAGCAGCCGCCATGCTTCGTCGCGCGTCATGCGATCGCCTTGCGCACCGCTTATTGCGGACAGTTGCGTCGCGAGTTGTTCCAGCGCGCTCGCCAGCATCAGCCGATCGTAATCGAGGCCGATGCGCACCGTGCTGTCGTCGACGGCATCGTCGAGCACGAGGCGCGCGAGCGCATCACGAAAGTCGTTGCGCGACGCGAGAATCGTGCGCCAATGATCCGTCGAAAGCCGGTCCCGTATCTCGCCGCATGCGCGCGCCTGATCCGCGAGATTGCCGCCGATGCTCGTCGCCCTGTTCGACTCCGGCAGCCCCGCGACGAGCACACGCTCGAACGCTTGCGGCGTGCTGCGCGCGAGCGTATCCGTCTTCGGGATCAGTCCGCATTGCGATGCAAGCTCCGCGAGCGTCGGAAAAAGTTCTTCGGCGTCGCTGCCATCGAGCATGCCGAGCAACAGACGGCACAGGCGCACGTTGTTTTCCGCGCGCTCGCCGTAACGTCCCGCCCAGAAGAGATTCTCCGCGGCGCGGCTCGACACGATGCGATGCTTGCGCAATTCGCCCGGTTTCATCGGCGTGGGGCGCAGCGATACCGCGCCACCCGGCTGACTCGACATCACCCATGTATCGACGCTGCTGCCGCCGAACTGCATCGACACCGTCGCGCGCTTGTCGGCCGCGAGCCGGGTGAAGCCACCGGGCAACACGCTCCAGCTTCCGTCGATGTTGGCGATCGCATAAACGCGCAGCACGCACGGGCGCGCGCCGAGCGCGCCATCGTGAAAGCGCGGTGTCGTAGAGAACGGCAAATTCTCCTGAATCGTGAAGACATCCGGCGCGCGTTCGATGCGTTCGCGCCATGCCGCGAGCGCCTGCACGCCCGCATCGATGCCCGGTGCACGATCGGCCTGCGGACCGGGCCAGGTCGGCGCGATGAGCGCGCTGTCGAGGCTCTCGAAGACTTCGCGACGCGCGGCTTCCTCGCCGCACCACCATGTCGGCACGGTCGGCAATTCGAGTGGCTCGTTCAGCAACGCTTGCGCGATGCCGGGCAGAAATGCGTTGAGCGCCGGTGATTCCGTGAAGCCCGCACCCGGCACGTTCGATACCATCACGTTGCCCGCGCGCATCACCTGCAACAAGCCCGGCACGCCGATGGTCGAGTCGGCGCGCAGCTCGACGGGATCGCAGAACGCATCGTCCAGACGCCGCAACACCGCATGCACGCGCGACAAGCCGGCCAGCGTCTTGAGATAGAGCTTGTCGTGGCGCACCGTGAGGTCCTTGCCTTCGACGAGCGTCACGCCGAGATAGCGCGCGAGAAACACATGCTCGAAATAAGTCTCGCTGAAAGGGCCCGGACTCAGCAACGCGATATGCGGTGCATCGCTCGATCCGTTGCTGCGGCCGTCTTCGTCATCGCGCATCGTCGCGCGCGCGGCTTGCGCGATGGTCGCGATGAGTTGCGAATAGGTCGCCGCGAGACGGCTCACACGCATCGCGCGAAACGGATCGGCGAACAGGCTCGCGACGATCAACCGGTTCTCGAGCGCATAGCCGAGTCCCGAAGGCACTTCGGTGCGATGCGCGATGACCGTCCATGCACCCGACGGCGCGCGCGCGAGATCCACTGCGACGATCTGCAGGAAGCGGCCCAACGGCGGCATGAAACCCTTCACCGCGCGCAGGTAGCCGGGATGTCCGAAGACGAGCGCGCCCGGCAGCAGCCCGCGATGCAGCAGCGTCTGCGGGCCATAGACATCGGCGACGATCGCTTCCATCAGACGTGCGCGCTGTGCGACGCCGCGCTCGATCAGCGCCCACTCTTCTTCGTCGATGATGAGCGGCAAAAGATCGAGCGACCACGCACGCGGCTTGCCGTTATCGGCGTAGACGTTGTACGTGATGTCGTTGTCGCGCACTTGCCGCGCGACTGCGGCTACGCCATCGTCGAGCCGCGCGATGCCCTGCTCGCCGAGCAGCTCGAAGAAATGCCGCCACGGTTCGCGCAACTGGCCGGCTGCATCGCGCAGTTCGTCCCAATGCCCTTCGCGCGCGGGCAGCGTGCGCAGCAGCGCGAGCGCATCGATGCGCGCGGCGGCGATATCGAACGGCAAGGTCGATTGATAAGCCAATGTCGTCTCGATTCTTTATTCGAATGATGATTTCGCTTCAACGATAGCGCAGGTCGAGCGTGAACGGAAATTCGAGGCTGCGTTCGCGGGCTTCGACGTGCATCGCGCCGGGTGTGTGCCCGGTCGCAAAGAAGCGTGCACGTCTGCGGCTTTCCGCTTCATACGCGTTGACCGGGAAGGTCTGATAGTTGCGCCCGCCCGGATGCGCGACATGGTATTGGCAACCGCCGATCGCGCGCCCCGTCCATGTATCGACGATATCGAAAGTGAGCGGCGCATGCACGCCGATGGTCGGATGCAACGCCGCCGCCTGAGACCACGCCCGAAAGCGCACGCCCGCGACATATTCGCCGACACGCCCCGTCGGTTGCAGCGGCACCGTCTCGCCGTTGACAGTCACGACATGCCGATTGCCGTTGAGGCCGAGCACGCGCACTTCGAGACGTTCGACCGACGAATCCACGAAACGCACCGTGCCGCCGATCGCGCCCTCTTCGCCCAGCACATGCCACGGTTCGAGCGCATTGCGAATCGTGAGCGCGATGCCGTTCGTATCGTATGCGCCGACGAGCGGGAAACGAAACTCGAAGTGCGGCGCGAACCAGCTTCGCTCGAATGCGAAGCCCGCATCGCGCAAATCGGCGAGCACGTCGTCGAAGTCCATTTGCACGAACGTGCCCAGCATGAAGCGGTCATGCAACTCCGTGCCCCATCGCGTGAGGCGCGTGGTATAGGGTGTGTCCCAGAATCGCGCGACGAGCGCGCGCAAGAGAAGTTGTTGCACGAGACTCATGCGCGCATGCGGCGGCATCTCGAAGCCGCGCAGTTCCAGCAGGCCGAGCCGGCCCGTCGGCCCATCGGGCGAATACAGCTTGTCGATGCAGAATTCCGCGCGATGCGTATTGCCCGTCACATCGATCAGGATGTTGCGCAGAATGCGGTCGATGAGCCACGGCGGCACGGTCGCATTGCTTCGTCCGCCGAGCAGATCGAGTTGACGCTGCAATTCGGCGAACGCGATCTCCAGTTCATAGACCTGATCGTTGCGTGCTTCATCGACGCGCGGCGCCTGGCTCGTCGGACCGATGAAGAGACCCGAGAACAATGTCGACAACGACGGATGATTGTGCCAATACGCGATCAGGCTCGCGAGCAGATCGGGGCGCCGCAGGAACGGGCTGTCGGCAGGCGTCGCACCGCCGAGCACGAAGTGATTGCCGCCGCCCGTGCCGGTGTGCCGGCCGTCGAGCATGAATTTCTCCGGGCTCAGATAGGACTCGTGCGCGGCGCCGTAGAGAAACTCGGTGTGCTCGACGAGATCGTTCCAGTTCGCGGCCGGATGAATGTTCACCTCGATGACGCCAGGGTCGGGCGTCACTTGCAGCATCTTGAGACGCGGATCGCGCGGCGGCGGATAACCCTCGACGATCACCGGAATCCTGAGATCGGCCGCGGTCGCTTCGATGGCGGCCAGAAGGTCGAGATAAGCGTCGACGTCGGTGAGCGGCGGCATGAATACATGCATCAGCTTGTTGCCGTTGCCGAGTTTCTCGAGGGCATCCGCTTCCGCTTTCGGACCGGCCGCGCGCGCGGGGTTGCGCGCTTCCACACACACGGCGGTGCGTGCAATCCAGCCGGCAGACTCGCCACGCTGGGGGACGCGCTCCCGCGCTTCACCGGTTGCGGCGCCACGCAACGCCCTGCCCGCGGCAGCATTTTGCATCGGTGGTCCGCCCGCGCCGGCATTTTGCATGCGCGATTCATTATCCAAGTCCGCATATTGCATGCGTAATTCAGTTGCGGTGCGCAATGGCGTCGACGGTGCAAACGGATCGTGCACGTGCTGCCATGGGTAATCGCTCTCCGACACCCACGGCAGCGAATCGAGCGGCATGCGGTATCCCATCGGCGAATCGCCCGGGATCAGGTACATGCGCTCGTCGCGGAAGAACCACGGCCCGCTCGTCCAGTGCCCCGGCTGCATCGCCGAGCCGTCTTCGCGCGCGATCGGCAGCGCGTAGCCCGTGATCGACGGAAGGCCCGCATCGAACACGCGACGCAGGCGCGCGCGCTCCAGTTCGTCGTCGAGGCGCGAGTCGAACGGATCGACGTTCACCGGCAAGCGGCGCTCGCGCCACAGGTAGTACCACGTGTCCTCGTACGCCGGTTGAATGTATTTTGAATCCAATGACAGCTTGCCGGCGAGATGGCGAATGAAGCGCGCAGCGTCGTCCGAGGTGTATGAAGCTGGCTGCCGCTCGTCCGCAAAGAGCGTCGGATCGTGCCAGCACGGTTCGCCATCCGCGCGCCAGTAGAGGGACAGCGCCCAGCGCGGCAATTGCTCGCCCGGATACCACTTGCCCTGCCCGATGTGCAGGAAGCCGCTCGCGCCGTATTGCGCGCGCAGCTTGTCCATCAGCGAAACGGCGTAGGCTCGCTTCGTCGGGCCGAGTGCGTCGGTGTTCCATTCGGGCTCGTCGCGGTCGCGCACCGAGACGTAGGTCGGCTCGCCGCCCATCGTGAGCCGTACGTCCGATGCGCTCAACTGCGCATCGACTCGCTCGCCCATGTTCAGCACCGCACCCCAGTCTTCCTCGCTGTAGGGCTTCGTGACGCGCGGCGTTTCCAGCACGCGCTCGATCGACATCGTATGGGCGAACTCGACTTCGCATTTGTCGATCGCGCCCGAGACCGGGGCGGCGCTGTCCGGCTCCGGCGTGCACGCGACCGGAATATGTCCTTCGCCCGCGAGCAGGCCGGAGGTCGGATCGAAGCCGATCCATCCCGCGCCCGGCAGGAATACCTCGCACCAGGCGTGCAGATCGGTGAAGTCCACTTCGGTGCCGCTCGGGCCGTCGAGCGATTTGGTGTCCGGTGCGAGTTGCAGCAGATAACCCGACACGAAGCGTGCGGCCAGCCCGAGATGGCGCAGCGTCTCGACAAGCAGCCAGCCCGAATCGCGACACGAACCCGCCGCGCTTTCGAGCGTTTCCTCCGGCGTCTGCACGCCCGGCTCCATGCGGATCAGATAGCGAATTTCTTGCGAGAGCCTTTGATTGAGTTCCACGAGAAAATCGATCGTGGCGCGCGGCGAGCGATCGATACTTTCGACGAATGCCGCGAAGCGCGGCGTCGGCTCGCGCTTGACCATGTAGGGCGCGAGGTCGTGCAGCAGTTCGGGCGCATAAGCGAACGGAAATTTCTCCGCGGCTGGCTCGAGAAAGAAATCAAACGGGTTATAAACGGCCATTTCGGCGACGAGATCGACCGTCACCTTGAATTCGCGCGTCTTCTCGGGGAAAACCAGCCGCGCCTGATAGTTCGCGAACGCGTCCTGCTGCCAGTTGATGAAATGATCCTCGGGCTCGACGCGCATCGAGTACGACACGATAGGCGTGCGGCAATGCGGTGCGGGCCGCAAGCGGACGACTTGCGGCGACAGACCGACGAGCCGGTCGTAACGATAATGCGTGACATGGTTCAACGCGACACGAATGGACACACCGGACTCCTTTGTTCAAATGACGCCGTGCACGCAACACGCGCTGCAACGCGCTTTCTGTTTGTCATGGAAAAGACGGCCGGGTTACGGCACGATGTTTGCGGCTGCACCGCCGACAGCGCGCGCACCGAACATCGCGCAAAACCACTACCGCCGATCACACGATGAAGACCTTTCACTGCAACCGCTGCAATCAGCTCGTATTTTTCGAGAACACGCATTGCGAAAACTGTGGCGCGCGACTCGGCTACGTGCCCGAGATCAATCAGATAAGCGCTTTCGAAGACGCCGATGACGGCCGCTGGCGCAGCCTTCATCCGCTCGCGAAAGAGCTCTTTTATCGACCATGCCATAACTACGCGGTCGAAAACGTCTGCAACTGGGTCGTGCCCGCGCCTGACGCCGGCCCATCCGACACGCTTTGCTGCTCGTGCCAGTTGACGAGCACGATTCCCAACCTCACGAATCCGGAGAACCGCGTTTATTGGTATCGCATCGAAGCGGCCAAGCGCCGCCTGCTTTACACGTTCGCGGAACTGGGGCTGCCCGTGAACTCGCGCAAGAACGATCCGGAGCGCGGCCTCGAATTTCAGTTTCTCGAAGCCGACGCGCAAGGCCACGGCGTCATGACGGGCCATAACAACGGCATCATCACGCTCAATATCGCCGAGGCGGACGACGCGCACCGAGAAAAAACACGCTCCGCGCTTCATGAGCCTTATCGAACCCTGCTCGGTCATTTCCGTCATGAATCCGGGCACTATTTTTTCGATCGCCTGATCGCCGACACGGCTCGCATCGCACCGTTTCGCACCGCATTCGGCGACGAACAAACCGACTACGCCGCCGCACTCGATCGCCATTACAGAGAAGGGCCGCCCGCTCGATGGGAAGACAACTTCATCAGCGCCTATGCCACGATGCATCCATGGGAAGACTGGTCGGAAACCTGGGCGCATTACCTGCATATCGTCGATACGCTCGACACCGCCGTATCGTGCGGCCTCGTGCTCGTACCCGATAGCCCGCACGAACCCACGCTCACCGACCAGACGCCGGTCGAGGAAACCACGTTCGATAACCTGATGAAACGCTGGTTTCCGCTCACTTATGTGCTGAACAGCCTGAATCGCAGCCTCGGCATGCCGGACGGTTATCCGTTCACGCTCGCGCCGGCGGTCATCGACAAGCTTCGATTCGTGCACCGCGTCGTCGCGGCCGCGGCCGGGCGCTAGAAACACGCGCTCAGCCTTTGGTTTGCGATTGCGACTGTGACTGCGATTGCGTCTCCGTCGGCGGCTCGGGTGCGATCGGCAACAGAAACTCGCGGCTCACGCGGCCCGCGAGATCGTTCACGCGCGCGAGGAAATCCACGAGATAGGCATGCAAGCCACCTCGCAGAATGTCGCGAATGCGCCCGTCTTTCAATTCCGAGCTCAATTGCGCGGCAAGCCGCGTCGCTTCTGTGTCGCGCCCTTTCGTCACCTGCCCGATCAACTGCTCCGCTTCCGCGATGCTCGCTGCCAGTGAACGCGGCCAGTCGCCATAAAGGATCAGCAGGCCCGCCACGCGCTCTGGCGTAATGACATCGCGATAGACACGTCGATACACCTCCAGACCCGACACCGAGCCGAGCACCGCCACCCAATGGTGATAATCGAACGATTGTGCGGATGTCTCGGCGCGCTGCTCCATCATTTCGAACTTGACGTCGAGGATGCGCGCCGTATTGTCCGCGCGTTCGATGAAAGTACCGAGACGCATGAAATAGAACGCATCGTCCTTGACCAGCGTGCCGAGTTGCACGCCGCGCGACAGATGCGAGCGGAACTTCACCCATTCGAAGAACGTATAGGGCTCGCGCTCCAGAATGCCGTCGGCGAGCATGCGCTGACAGTCGAGCCACGTCGTATTGAGCGACTCCCATAGCTCGCTGTTGGTCGAGCTGCGCACGGCTCGAGCGTTTTCGCGTGCGGCCCGCAAGCAACTGACGATCGACGACGGGTTCGTCAGATCACGCGCCATGAAGTCGATCACGTCGCGGCTTTTCATGCCGCGATGCGCGGCGGAATAGATGCCGCTCAACTCCGATATCGACAGCATCGCGCGCCAGCCCAGTTCCGCATATTCATCGGACTGCGGCAAGAGCGAGAGCTGATAATTCGCGTCGAGCATCCGGGCAGTGTTTTCGGCGCGTTCGGTATAGCGCGCCATCCAGAAGAGATGATCCGCGGTACGGCTCAGCATGGGTGTTCCCGGTTGTTTGTCGTTGTCTTTGGTGACTCAGTGCTTTCTTCAGGATGTTTGCTCAGCGCTCCAGTACCCACGTGTCCTTCGTGCCGCCGCCCTGCGACGAATTCACGACGAGCGAGCCTTCCCGCAACGCGACGCGCGTCAGGCCACCCGGCACCATGCGCACTTCGGTGCCCGATAACACGAAAGGACGCAAGTCGATATGACGCGGCGCGATGCCCGCTTCGACATAGGTCGGGCAGGTGGAGAGCGCGAGTGTGGGCTGCGCGATGTATTTCTCCGGATGCGCTTCGAGCACCGCGCGAAACTCCGCGATTTGCGCCGCCGTGGAAGCCGGACCGACGAGCATCCCGTAACCGCCTGCTCCGTGCGTCTCCTTCACCACGAGTTCCGGCAGATGATCCAGCACGTACTTGAGGTCGTCTGGCTTGCGACACATCCACGTAGGCACGTTGTTGAGAATCGGCTCTTCGCCGAGATAGAAGCGCACCATGTCCGGCACGTAGGGATAGATCGACTTATCGTCGGCGATGCCCGTACCGACCGCATTGCACAACGAGACGTTGCCCGCGCGATATGCGGCGATCAATCCCGGCACGCCGAGCGCGGAATCCGGCCGGAACACCAGCGGATCGAGAAAGTCGTCGTCGATGCGCCGATAGATCACATCGACACGCTGTGGCCCCTGGGTCGTGCGCATATACAGATAATCGTTCTCGACGAAGAGATCCTGCCCTTCGACGAGTTCGACGCCCATTTGCTGCGCAAGAAACGCGTGCTCAAAATAGGCCGAGTTATACATGCCCGGCGTCATCACGACGATCGTCGGATTTTCGACGGCGGCCGGCGCGGCCGCGCGCAAGGTATCGAGCAGCAAGTCCGGATAATGCGCGACCGGCGCAACGCGATTGCGCGCGAAGAGATCGGGAAAGAGCCGCATCATCATCTTGCGGTTTTCGAGCATGTACGACACGCCCGACGGAACACGCAAGTTATCCTCCAGCACATAGAACTCGCCCTGCCCGGCCCGCACGATATCGATGCCCGCGATATGCGCGTAAATATCGCGCGCGACATCGACGCCGCGCATCTCGGGACGATACTGGGCGTTGCCGAGTATCTGCGCCTCGGGAATGATGCCCGCGCGGATGATGTCCTGTTCGTGATAGATGTCGTGAATAAAGCGGTTGAGCGCATTCACGCGCTGCCGCAGGCCGCGCTCCAGTGAGCGCCACTCGTCGGCGGGGAAGATGCGCGGTATGACATCGAAGGGAATCGTGCGCTCAGGAATGATGCCGGGCAGATCGCTCGTACCATAGACCGCGAATGTTATGCCGACGCGCCGGAAGTTGAGATCCGCTTCCGCGCGCTTGATATCGATCTGTTGCTCGCTTTGCGCGGCGAGCCAGGTCATGAAGTCGCGGTAGTGCGTGCGTGGATCGCCCACGCCGCGAAATGCCTCCGCCGACAAGCCGCGCGCCTCCAGATCGCTGCGCTCGAACATCTCGTTGAAGAATGCTTGCGTCATAGCCGGTCTTCCAAATGAAGTGCATGCCGGGGTGGCGTTTCCCCTTCGCTCGTATTCCTGGTTGCACTCGCAAGACGCTTGAAGAGCCCGTAAGACGCGACGTGTCCGGCAGCATGGACACGCCGATAGGCGACCTCGAAGCGCGATACTCTTTTATGTCGGTCACACCATTTTCGTGTGGAGCATCGTTTGCGCGGGCAGCCCAGTGCCGATTGAGAAAAAGCAACTTCAATGCCAATGATCTAAGCGGTTCGCCTCCTTGTATTAGGCCCTTCGAGTCAGGCAATTTCGATATCTTGCACCAAAACGGCGCATCAAATCCGCGGGTTGCACACGCAGGGGTTGATATTCATGCTGCATGGCGGTGCGCGAATTACGGAAGTGGCATGCGGCGCCGGTATCATAGGTGCCTTACCGCACGTTACCCACGCCTATGAATACCCCATCCGAAGCCGTACCCCGTCCCGCGTTGCGCGAACTCACGCCGCTCGAAGCACGCGTGCTCGGCGTGCTCGTCGAGAAACAGCATACCGTGCCGGACACTTATCCTCTTTCGTTGAATTCCCTAACATCGGGATGCAATCAGAAGACAGCACGCTCTCCGGTGATGAACGTAAGCGAAGATGAAGTGCTGACGACGATCGATGGCCTCAAGCGCCTTAGCCTCGTCATCGAAGGCAGCAGCAGCCGCGTGCCGCGCTTCGAACACAACGTGAATCGCGTGCTCGGCGTGCCGAGCCAGTCGGTCGCCCTGCTCGCGACGCTGTTCCTGCGCGGCCCGCAAACGGCGGCGGAACTGCGCGCCAACAGTGCAAGGCTGCATTCGTTTGCGGACATATCATCGGTCGAAAGCTTTCTCGATGAACTCGCCGCAAACGATCCACCGCATGTCGTAAAACTGTCGCGCACGCCGGGCGAACGAGAAAGCCGCTGGATGCATCTGCTATGCGGTGAAGTGAGCATAAGCGATGTGCCCTCGCGCGAACCGCAAGCCGGCGAATCTTTTTCGCTTTCCGAATTCGAAGCGCTGAGGTCCGAGCAAAAGCGCCTTGCTCACGAAGTCGTTCAGTTGCGCGCGATGGTTCAGCAAATGGCCAGCGAATTGGGCATCACTTTGAATCAATCGTCGTCCGATGCCTGAACCATGGGTGAGCGTCTGATTTCGGCGCCGCTCGTGTTTCGCGACGACGGAACACCGTACTCGCCGCGCCACGACGACATCTATCACAGCGCGGCAGGCGCGCTGGCTCAGGCTCGCCACGTTTTTCTCGACGGCAACGGCCTGCCGGAGCGCTGGCGCGGCAAGCCGCGCTTCACCGTGCTCGAGACCGGCTTCGGCATGGGCGTCAATTTTCTTTCGACGTGGGCCGCATGGCTTGCCGACGCGCATCGCCCGCCGGTGCTCGAATTCGTGTCGATTGAGAAGCATCCATTCAGCGCGGACGATTTGCGCACCGCGCATGCAGCGATCATCGACGACGATGCTTACGCGCCCTTGACCGACGCGCTCGCTTCAAACTGGCCGCTGCTCGAAGCCGGCTTGCATCGGCTTGCATTCGCGGCTGGCGCAATCTCGCTGACCCTCGCTTTCGGCGATGCCGCCGACCTCCTGCCGCGCTTGGCCGACCTCGGCGTCGCGGCAGATGCGATCTATCTCGACGGCTTCGCGCCGGCCAAGAATCCCGACATGTGGACGCCACTCATCTTCGCGTCGCTCGCACGCATCGCCGAAGACGATGCGACATTCGCCACCTATACCAGCGCGGGCTCTGTCAAGCGTGCACTCATCGATAACGGCTTCGACTACCGCAAGGTTGCGGGCTTTGGCGGCAAGCGCGCGATGCTCGTCGGCAAGCGAGCCCAATCTCGCTCCGTCATCAATACGTAATCATCGATAGCGCCTTTTCGAAGGTGTGATCGGCACGAAATGGCATCAATCCGCCAGGACAGCAACGTACGGAAAGCATTGCGTAAGTGTGCTTTTGCATAAGCCTCTCTCGTCTTTTAAGCGTCCGGCAACAAAGCAAAATAAGTTGGATAATGCGCACCCGTTGGCGGCGCGAGCCTCGCTCGCATCATCAAATGAACGGGTGGACCGCGCGCCTGCAAGTTCTTTTCAGCGCTCATTCATGAGGAGAAAGCTTTGGAACCCGACAACGACGCGCCCGGCAGCCCGTGGCGCTGGATCGCGCTATTGATACCTTACGTCGCACTACTCTGGCTGCCCTTCTATAACAACACGCGCCCTTCGTTCGCGGGCTTCCCGTTCTTCTACTGGTATCAGTTTTTGTGGGTGCCGCTTACGTCGCTCCTGCTTTATGTCGTGTACAGGGGCCTGAAATGAACGAACTCACGCCAGTCGATCCGGTTGCGATGACCATATTCATCGCGTTTTTCGTGCTCGTGACCGTCGTCGGCTTCTTTGCCGCGCGCTGGAAACGCGGCGATCTCACGCAGCTTCACGAATGGGGCCTGGGCGGCCGACAGTTCGGCGTGTTGATTTCATGGTTTCTCGTCGGCGGCGATTTCTATACCGCCTATACCGTGATCGCAGTGCCCGCGCTCGTTTATTCGGTCGGCGCCTACGGCTTCTTTGCGCTGCCCTATACGATCATCGTTTATCCGTTCGTTTTCGCGGTAATGCCGAAATTGTGGAAAGTCGCGCACGCGAAGAATCACATCACGGGCGCCGACTATGTCCAAGGCGAATACGGCGGCAAATGGTTTCCTGCCGCGGTGGCGATCACGGGCATCGTCGCGACGATGCCGTATATCGCGCTGCAACTCGTCGGCATGCAAGTGGTCATCAAGGGCCTCGGCGTAACGGGCGAGTTGCCGCTCATCATCGCATTCGTGATTCTCGCGCTCTATACCTATACGAGCGGCCTGCGCGCGCCCGCGATGATCGCCTTCGTGAAGGACATCATGATCTATATCGTCGTGATTGCGGCGGTATGGCTCATTCTATTGAAGCTCGGCGGATACGCGCATGTATTCGACTCGGCCGATCAATACTTCAAGGCGAAAGGCGGCCCGACGGGCATCATCCTCCAGCCGGGTCAATTCACGGCGTATGCATCGCTTGCGCTCGGCTCGGCGCTGGCCGCATTCATGTATCCGCATACGATGACCGCGGTGCTCTCTTCATCGTCCGCGGCGACCGTGCGCAAGAACGCCATCTTCCTGCCCGCCTACACGCTGCTGCTGGGTTTGATCGCGTTATTAGGTTATATGGCGATCGCGGCGGGGGTACATGTGAAGTCGGCATCAGATGTCGTGCCGGCATTGTTTGGCACGCTGTTTCCGTCGTGGTTCGTGGGCTTCGCGGCAGCGGCGATCGCGATCAGCGCGCTCGTGCCGGCGGCGATCATGTCGATCGGCGCGGCGAATCTGTTCACGCGCAACTTGTGGCGTCCGCTCGTTTCGCCCGATATGTCGTCCGCGGCCGAAGCATCGACCGCGAAGCTCGTCTCGCTCGTCGTCAAGTTCGGCGCGTTGCTGTTCATCGTGTTCCTGCCGACGCAATATGCGATCGATCTGCAATTACTCGGCGGCGTGTGGATCCTTCAGATCTTCCCGGCTATCGTGTTCACGCTCTTTACACGCCGCCTTACCACGCCCGGCCTTTTCCTGGGCTGGCTGTTCGGTATCGTCCTGGGCACCGGTCTCGCGATTTCGCAAGGGCTCAAGCCCGTCTATGTCGTGCATATCGACGATGCTTCATGGCCGATCTATATCGGCCTGATTGCGCTCGCCGTGAATATCGTCGTCACCTATGTCGTTTCGCTCGTCACGCGGCGCGGCGTCGTGCCTGTCGCTTAAGAAACTCGATGTCGACATTGCCCGGCGCTCCGTCGCGCCAGGCAATGTCTGTAAAGGCAGTGATAACATCGGCATCAAGCCCTCTCTTGACGCAATGCGTGTCATGATCGCCAGCGAAAACACTCCGGCCTCGTCTTCCATCGCGAATGCGGTGTTTGCGCAGGACAATCTCTCTATCGGCATTACATTGCCGATCACGCGCGATAACCAGAGCGTCGTCGATTTCAACGAGCAGATAGCGCTCGCGCGACTCGCGGACCAACTCGGCTTTCGCGCACTATGGGTCCGCGACGTGCCGCTCAATAGCATCGATTACCCCGATCCGGTCGGACATCTCGACCCGTGGGTGCTGCTCGGCGCGCTCGCATCGAATACCGGACGTATTGCACTTATCAGCGGCGCAATCGTGTTGACACTGAGGCATCCGCTTCATGTCGCCAAAGCTGCGATTTCCGTCGACACGCTGTCTCGCGGACGTTTCATTCTGGGCCTCGGATCAGGCGATCGACCACCGGAATACGCCGCGTTCGGCCGCGATCCCGACGACCGGCGCGATCTATACAGGCAGCACTGGGAAACACTCGCCGCTGCTGTCGACGTGCCCTCGCGCGTGATTCCGGACCATACTCCCGAGGGCGCACCCGAGTTCTATCTCATGCCCCGCCAGCGCGCTTCCATTCCGATGCTCGCGGTCGGTTCGGGCGGACAGAGCGTCGACTGGATTGCGCGTCATTCGCTTGGCTGGATGACTTATCATCGCGAGCCGCAAACGCAGCGCGGTCGATACAGCATGTGGCGCGCCGCGGTCGATCGCGCGGCTGCCGGTGCCTTTCGCGCATTCGGCGTCGCCATGCGGCTCGATCTCGGCGACGATGCCGACGAGCCCGCAACCGATATTCCGCTCGGCTATCGAACGGGTCATCGTGCGCTCGTCAGGCTCTTGCGCGAGATGCGCGACAGCGGCACGCATCATGTGACGCTCAACATCACGTCGGAGCAAAGACCCGCGCGCGATATCATCGAAGAAGTCGCCGCCCGTGTGCTTCCCGAGTTTCATCGCTGAATTCGTTCGTCCAATCACGACAAGACATGACCGCACCCGACGCAAATTCCCCTTCCGTTCCCGGCGACGATATCGTTGCGCTCGACGCCGTCGCGCTCTCTCGTTCCATTCACGCACGCGAGTTGTCGTGCATCGAAGTGATGGATGCCTGTCTCGCGCAAATCGATCGCCTCAACCCCACGGTCAATGCGATCGTCGCGATGCAGGATCGCGAGGCGCTGCGGACGCTCGCCGGCGAACGCGATGCACAGCTATCCAGAGGCGAAAGCCTTGGCCCGCTGCACGGCTTTCCGCAAGCGCCCAAAGATATCCTGCCCGTCGCCGGCATGGTGACGACGAAAGGCTCGCCCATCTATAAAGACGAAGTCTCCAAAGTCGATGCGGTCATTTTCGAGCGCATGCGCAAATCGGGCGCGATCTTCATCGGCCGGACGAATTCTCCGGAATTCGGTCTCGGCGGACACACCTATAACCCGGTGTACGGTACTACGCGCAACGCGTTCGACTCATCGCGCTCGGCAGGCGGCAGCAGCGGTGGTGCTGCGGTTTCCGTCGCGTTGCGCATGCTGCCGTGCGCGGACGGCTCCGACATGATGGGCTCGCTGCGCACGCCCGCCGCATTCAATAACGTCTTCGGCTTTCGCACGACGCCCGGATGTGTGCCTTATGCGCCGAGCGATGATGTGTTCTTTCAGCAATTCAGCGTCGCGGGTCCGATCGCGCGAACCATTCCCGACCTTGGCTTGTTATTGTCGGTGCAGGCGGGCTTCGACGCGCGCGCGCCTCTCTCGCGTAGAAACGACAAGCCCGCCGACTTTGCGCATGCACTCGAGCGCGACATGCGCGGCACACGTATCGGCTGGCTAGGCGATCTCAATGAACATCTGGCGATGGAAGCGGGCTTGATGGACACGTATGCATCGGCGCTGCGTCACTTCGAAACAGCGGGCTGCTCCGTTGAAGCCGTGAACATCGCCTTCGATTTCGAGCGTCTCTGGAATGCCTGGATCGATTTGCGCAGCCTCACTTTCTCCGGCACGAATGCACCGCTCTATCGAAACGCCGCCACGCGCAGGCTGCTCAAACCCGAAGCGATATGGGAAATAGAACGAGGTCTGAAGTTATCGGGAGAAGATGTTTCGCGTGCGGTTCGTGACCGCGCGGCCTGGTATCAGGCAATCAACGCGCTGTTCGATCGCTTCGACTACCTGCTCATGCCTTCGGCTCAGGTCCTTCCTTTCGACGCGCAACTCGACTGGCCTCACGCGATCGCCGGCCGGGAGATGGATACCTATCATCGCTGGATGGAAACCGTTGTCCCGGCGACGATGGCTTTTCTGCCCGCACTCAGCGCGCCCGCCGGCTTCGGTCCCGGCGGCTTGCCGGCCGGATTGCAGATCATCGGCCCGACGCAAGGCGATCTGGGCGTGCTGCAGATGGGTCTCGCCTATGATCGCGCAAGCGGATATTCCAGCGCGCGCAGTCCCTTGCTTGGCTAAGGCCCAAAGGCTCTGAAGTGTCAGGCCGCGGCGCTCTGCGCGCTCTTGCGCGCAGTCTTGTTCGCACTCGCACGGCCTGCCCGCTTCGCGCCTGCCGCACGCGACGCCGATGCCGCACGTCCCCGACGCGCGCCCTTTGCTGCGCCGTTCTTGCCCGAGGCACCGCCAATGAGATACACGCTGCGGTCCGGCGCATCCTTGATCCATGCCGGTGGGCGCGCATGGCCGCTCCAGGTCGCGCCCGATACCGGGTCGCGATACTTCGGCGGCAGCTTGGACTTGCCGGCGCCCTTCCTTGGACCAGCCGATTTCGCCGGCCCCGACGAACGACCGCGCTTATTGGCCGCTCCCAATCCGGCTTTGGCGAGGTCGGCCGTGGTCAAGCCGTATTCATCCATCACCGTACGGATTTTGGCAATGACCTGCACCGACTCTCTTGCCCGCAATGCATCCGCACGGCGCTGCAATTTCTGGATCTGATTTTCCAATTGTGCCAACGTGACCATGCCGCCTCCCGGATCGTTCTGCACACGTTGACTGGATAGCGCAACGCATGCGCTTCGTGGATCACAAAGCGTTTATCTAATATGTATGTTCGACACCTCGCCGTCACATATGAATCTTATACGGATAATGTCGATGCCAAGCAGTCTTGTTAAAAAGATTGCTTTCTCGTACTTCAATTTATTCGAGGCGCATGTCATGAGCGCGCTGATCACACTGCTAAGCGATAACACGCGAGTCACGAATTGTCATCACAAGATTGCACACGCTCAGGCAAAGCGCCAGGCGTGCGTGTGACGAGACGCGTGCATTGCACACGCGTCATGCAAGCGCGAAACGAATCACTCGGAAACGAGGCTCTATTCCAGTTCAGCCGGTGTCAGTGCCAACGCCAGAATCATCGCGCCGCTATTGAGCGGCACCGAGCTGCCGACGCGCCGCGGTCTGTAGACCGGTTGCCCGCGCCTGATCGCCTGCCCGCTCAGTGCGCATGTTCCGCGCTTGCGGGCGGTGCAAAGCGCCCAGACTTGCTCCGAGTAATTGAACGACGTGGGATCGTGCCAGGAAAGCGAGAGCGTCGATTCGCTCAGTCGCTCCAGCACGCGGATATTGACGCAATGGCCTTCAATGGGTCCGACGCATGCACTCTTGCCCTGCACACTGCGCACAAGCGGCCGTGTCATCAGCGCCAGCTTGTCGTTCGCTTCGGACGGGCGGCCCGAACGGCTGTCGAGCATTGCCAGGGTACCGCTCCAGGGATCCATCAGCGATGGATGCTTCATGTTCCGCTCCTGCTGGCGACAACGTCCGCCGCAACCGAAGCCGGGTGAACGTTGCCGGTGGAGTTCCGGGGAATGCGCCGCACGACCCGCTTCCTGAGCCGGACTGCCGCGCCGCTTCGGATGATCGTTCCTAGAGTAGTACACCTGAGCATGCTTTTCTTTTCATTTTCTTGGACATATTTGAAGAAGCACGCCAGCCTTGGCGATTCGGATTCGCACGTGCGGTAGCGCCTGCCGAGTTGCAACCCGAGATAGTCAGCAGATATTTAATCTTTAATCGCCGCGAACGAACATTCGTTTAAATCGTCTGATGTTTTCGCCGCGCGTTCACTGTCGTCGCTGCGGACCGCCCGCTTCTGGCCGTTTGCGCACGTTTCACGCTCATTCGAGGATGCGCGAACTCGCCGATTTCTGACACAATTAAATCCAGCGAACCGGATTTCTCCTGTCGAATTATGACGAGCAAGCTCTCGATCCATGCCACCATTTCAGCGGACCGCGCCTCCGTCAGCTTCGTCGCGTTCTCTCGCGAGCAGGCGATTCAATGCAACATCACGCGCAAGGCATTGGAGCAGTGCTTCTGGGCGCCGACGGGAGCGAGCGACGAGCGGTTGTTGAAAGCACTGAGCGACGGCTATGAACGCATCAGCGCTCGCGTGCATCGAAAGTTCCTCGCACATCCGTCCAGTTCGATTCATCTGGATGTCATCGATTTTTCTTCCTGAGAGCCACGGTCATCGCTAAAGTGGCGTGTTCTCAGCGCGCCGCTTGCGTCGCCTTGCGCATCTTCACTACGTCTTCGGGTTGCACTGCCGGTGTGTTGTTGTTCCACGCGCCACGAATGAAAGTCAGCACATCGGCAATCTGCTGGTCGCTCAGCACGGGTGCGTAGCGCGGCATCGGATAAGGCGCGGGTATGCCGTCGAGGACCAGATCGCCGGTGCCGTTCAGCGTCACGTTTATCAACGACGACGCGTCTTTTTCCAAAACGTTGGGATTGCCCGCAAGCGGCGCTAGCATCGGCGCAAAGCCGCGGCCATCAACGCCGTGACAGTGCATGCAATATGCCGTGTACACGCGCGCGCCCGAATCCGTTGCACCCGGGCGTGTCAATGACACTTTGGTTGCTTTCGGATCATATGAATACGGAGCGCCGCCATAGCCGCCCGATGCTGGCAAAGACTTCAGATAGCGCGCCATCGCGGCGATATCGACATCGCTCAGCGACTGTGTGCTGTTGTTGATGACGCTCGTCATCGAGCCGAAAGCCGACGCATGCGCATTCGCGCCCGTCTTGAGAAAGCTCGAGATGTCCTGCTCGGACCAACGCCCCAGTCCCGTGTTGTGTTCACCCGTCAAATTGGACGCGAACCAGTTGTCGAGCAAGCCGCCCGTCAGATACGCGCTGCTGCTTTCGTCGAGTCCCTTTTCCTGAAACGCCATGCCACGCGGCGTGTGACACGATCCGCAATGCCCCAGACCCTGAATCAGATAGGCGCCGCGATTCCACGCGACATCCTTGCCGGGCTTGTTCTGATAGATGTTCTTATCGAGAAATACCACATTCCAGAGCTTGAGCGGCCAGCGCATATTGAGTGGCCATTTGATATCCGGCTCACGATTGGCTTGCTTGACCGGCGTGACGCCATGCATGAAATACGCGTAGAGCGCATGCATGTCTTCGTCGTTGATCTTTGCATAAGACGGATAAGGCATAGCCGGATAAAGATTGTGGCCGTCCTTCGCCACGCCTTCACGCAACGCGCGGGCGAACTCTTCTTCCGTATAGCGGCCGATGCCCGTGTCCGGGTCGGGCGTGATATTGGTCGTGTAGATCGCGCCCAATGGCGTCATCATCGGCAAGCCGCCGGCAAGTGGCTTGCCGCGCGGCGCCGAATGACACGCGACGCAATCGCCCGCTTTGGCGAGATATGCGCCGCGCGCGACGAGCGCATCATCGGCCGCGTAAGACGACGATGCCAAAGCCAACAACACTGCAAAGAGAGGCTTGAATGCATTCTTCATGACGGCCTCCTCAAGCGCTGCGCAATTGATCGCCGACGGGAAGTTTCCTTAGTCGCTTGCCCGTCGCGGCATAGATCGCATTGGTGATCGCCGGCGCAAGCGCCGCCGTGCCCGGCTCGCCGATACCGCCAGGCGCTTCCGTGCTTTTGACGATATGCACGTCGACAGGCGGCGTTTCGTGAATGCGCAGCATTCGATAATCGGTGAAATTGCTTTGCTCGACGCGTCCGTCCTTGATCGTGATTTCACTATAAAGCGCGGCCGTGATGCCGAAGAGAATGCCGCCCTGCACTTGCGCTTCGACCGTATTCGGGTTCACGACGATGCCGCAATCGACCGCGCATACGATACGGTTCACCTTCACCGCGCCCTCCTTGTCGACAGCGACGTCCGCGACGATCGCGAAAAAACTGCCGAATGCGTGCATCACCGAAACGCCACGCCCTTGCCCTTGCGGCGCGGATTGCTGTCCCCAGTTGGCCGCCTGCGTCGCGACGTCGAGCACGTTGCGCGCGCGCGGCGACTTGCCGAGCAGATCGCGCCGGTATTTGACGGGATCGACCTTTGCCTGAACAGCCAGTTCGTCGATAAAGCTTTCCACGACGAAGGTGCCACGCGTCGGCCCTACGCCGCGCCAGAATGCCGTGGGCACATCATGCGGTTCGAGGCGCACGTAATCGATGAGTTGATTCGGCAGATCGTAAGGAAGATCGGATGCGACTTCGACCGCATCTGGATCGACGCCGTTCTTCACCGCGGGCGGTGCGAAGCGCGCGAGCACCGACGATCCGACGATGCGATGCGTCCATGCAATCGGCTTGCCATTCGCGTCGAGTCCTGCGGATAACGTGTCGTAATAACACGGCCGATACATGTCGTGCTGGATATCTTCTTCTCGCGACCAGATCACTTTGACAGGCACACCGAGCGCCTTGCCGATCTTGAGCGCCTGCGTCGCCATGTCGAATTCGAGCCGCCTGCCAAAGCCGCCGCCAAGCAAATGGTTATGCACGAAGATCTTATCGGCGGGCAGTCCGGTCGCCTTCATGCCGGCATCGCGGATGCGCGTGGGCACTTGCGTGCCGAGCCATATATCGCAGCCATCGGGACGTACATGGACGGTGCAGTTGATCGGCTCCATTGTCGCGTGCGCGAGAAACGGCTGGACGTAGACCGCATCGATGCGCGTCTTTGCACTGGAGAACGCCTTGTCGACGTCGCCTTCCTTGCGCGCAACCGCGCCGGCCCGCTGCGATGCATTCGCCATGTCATCGACGATCTGCTTCGTCGATACATTCGCGCTCGCGCCTTCGTTCCACTGAATCTGCAACGCGGCTGCGCCGCGCTTCGCGGCCCACGTATGTTCGCCGATCACCGCGACGCCATTGTCGAACTTCACGATCTGCCGCACGCCGGGAATCTTCTTCGCATTACTATCGTCGACGGAGAGGAGCGTGCCGCCGAATACCGGACAGTTCACGATCGCCGCGTACACCATATCGGGCAAGCGCACGTCGAGCCCGAACATCGCGGTGCCGTCGATCTTTTCCGGCGAGTCGAGGCGCTTGACCGGCGTGCCGACGATCTTGAAGTGATTCGGGTCCTTGAGCTTGATATCTTGCGGCACGGGCAATTTCGCCGCAGCTTCGGCAAGATCGCCATAACTTGCGGTGCGATCGCCCGATGCGTGCATCACCTTGCCGCCCTGCGCCTGACAAGACGATGGATCGCATTGCCATTGTTGCGCGGCCGCCGCGACGAGCATCATGCGCGCGGCCGCGCCGGCCTTGCGCAACGGCTCCCATGCATAGCGCACGGAGGTCGAGCCGCCTGTCAACTGGCCGCCCAATAGCGGGTCGGTGAATAGCTTTTCGTTGGGCGGCGCGTGATCGATCGTGACGCTGTCGAGCGGCACGTCGAGTTCTTCGGCGATCAACATGGGCAGTGCGGTATATACGCCCTGACCCATTTCGACCTTCGGCATGATGAGCACAACCTTGCCGCTCTTATCGATCTGCACGAATGCATTCGGCGCGAAAATGCCGTCCATCGGCGGCTCGACGCCATCGCCACCGATCACCGATCTGCCTTTGCCCTGATCCTGACTCACGGCGGGCAAGCTGAAGCCGATCAGCAATCCGCCGCTTGCAGCGACGCCCGCCGTCACGCCGAGTTTCAGAAATGCACGGCGCGACAAGCCCGCGCGAGCCGCATGACGTCCCGCTTCGATCAATCCTTGCGACATCTCACGCCTCCTTCGCGGCTTGCTTGATGGCGGCGCGGATGCGGTGATAAGTGCCGCAGCGGCAGATGTTGCCCGCCATCGCGGCATCGATATCGGAGTCGTTCGGATCGGGCACGGTGGTGAGCAATGCAGCAGCGGACATGACTTGTCCTGACTGACAGTAACCGCACTGAACGACATCGAGCTGACGCCACGCGACTTGCACTTTCTTGCCGGCGGGCGTGTCGCCGATGCCTTCGATCGTCGTCACCTTGCGATCGCCGACCGCTGCAATCGGCAACACGCATGAGCGAACGGCTGCGCCATCGAGATGAACGGTGCACGCGCCGCATTGCGCAATGCCGCAGCCGAATTTGGTTCCTGTGAGTCCCACGACGTCGCGCAATACCCAAAGGAGCGGCATGTCGGGCGGCGCGTCGATCGTATGGTTCTGGCCGTTGATGGAAAGCGTGGTCATGAGCGGCTCCGGCTTATCGGTGGTTTCGGCGGATATCGCAAATGGTCGACTGCGTGGGGCAGCAGCCGGCTTTTGAGGCTTCGGAATTGTAGCGCCGCTTTAAAAATCGAGCTTGGATGACAAAAGATTCACAGATAGCTTTATTTGCGCCTTTCGAATGGGTGCGACTTCCAAGGATGGGCTTGATTGCCTGAAAGTCCGCACGTCCGATATCTTCGATCAACTTGAAGGCGTCGACTGAGAACGACAGTTAGTTGCATCGCAAATCATTTGTTCGGTTCGCCGAGCATTGCCATGGTTTCGTCCAATAAGGCGCGCAAGCGTGCTACCCGTTTCAGATCGCGGTGGTAACCGAGCCATACGTCTCGTCCGGGCGGCGCTTCATCGAGGTCGAAGCGTCTGAGGCAAGCGTCGGCATCGCCAAGCGGACAAGGGAGCACCGCATAACCTACGCCTTGCGCGCACATATGCGCTTGTGCATCGCGATTGTTGCTTCCGAAAGTTATCCGCGCGTTGGGCAACATTCGCTTTGCCCAAAGCACGTCCGGCAATTGATCGAATGCGCTATCCATGGTGATGAGCGTCTGCCCTTTTCCGTCGCCGGCTTTGGGCGATGCGAGATCGACACGCCCATACAGCGCATATGCGATATGCATCAACTTGCGCTGTACGACATCCGGTTCATCGAACGGCGTGATGCGAAACACGAGATCTGCTTCGCGTCGCGCGAGGTTATAGCGGCGCGCGTCGGTGACGAGCTCGATCGATACGTCCGGATGTTTCGCGAGAAAGCGCGCGAATACCGGCGTGAGCACATGCACGCCGAACCAGTCCGACGACGACACCCTCAGCAAGCCAGTGAGTTTCGCGTCCTGACCGGCCAGCGCGCGCGTGAAGCCCAGCGCCTCTTCTTCCATGCGCTCGGCATACGAAAGCACGGCCGCGCCTTCATCGGTCAATACGAAACCATCGCTCGTGCGCTGAAAAAGCACATGACCGAGCGCTTCTTCCAATGCACGGAGGCGCCGGCCCATCGTCGGCTGGGTTTGCCCGATCATGCGCGCCGCCGCACCGAGCGTGCCGCTTCGCGCGATCGCCAGGAAGATACGCACATCGCTCCATTCGAGAATCGGCCCATTCATTTTCGTATGATCGCCGTGCAGTTCTGTCGATTTACATGCTCGCATGCATGGCGGAGTATGAGCGCATTGCGACCAGCGTTCAATCTTTTCAGGAGCCTTCGATGTCCACCATGCAAGCACTCGTTCTCGAACGCCATAACGGCCCGCTCGAACTCGTCGAGCTCGATCGTCCCGAACCCGGGCCGGGACACGTGCTCGTGCGTATCGCCGCGAGCGGGCTCAATCCGCTCGACACGAAGATCCGCGCGGGCGCCGCGGCCCATGCGAAACATCCGCTGCCGTTAGTGCTCGGTATCGACATGGCCGGCATCGTCGAAGCAGTGGGCGCGGGCGTCGACGGATTCAAGCCGGGCGATGCGGTCTATGGCATGACAGGCGGCGTCGGCGGCATTCAGGGCGCGCTCGCGCAATACGCGGCCGTCGATGCCGCGTTGCTCGCGCACAAGCCCGCGAATCTTTCGATGCATGACGCGGCCGCACTGCCGCTCGCATTCATTACGTCTTATGCGGGCATCGTCGATCGCGCGCATCTGCAAGCGGGGCAAACCGTACTCGTGCAAGGCGGCGCGGGCGGCGTCGGTCACGTATCCGTGCAACTTGCACGCGCGCTCGGTGCACACGTATTCGCAACTGCGAGCGCGCGCGATCACGCCTACCTTCATAGCCTCGGCGCAACGCCGATCGATTACCGCGCAAGCACTGTCGAGCAATATGTCGCCGCCCATACGGACGGCGCGGGCTTCGATCTCGTCGTCGATACGGCCGGCGGCGCTTCTCTCGATGCATCGTTTGCGGCGGTGAAGCACTTCGGTCATGTCGTCAGTGCATTGGGATGGGGCACACATGCGCTCGCGCCGCTGTCGTTTCGCGAGGCGAGCTATTCGGGCGTATTCACGTTGCATCCGCTTTTGACGGGGCAATATCGCGCGCATCACGGCGAGATATTGCGTGAAGCGACGCGGCTCGCCGAAGCGGGCAAGCTCGCGCCGCGCATCGATGCAAGACGCTTCGATATGAACAGCGCCGAGCGCGCATATGAAGCGCTGCTGGATGGCACGGCGCGCGGAAAGATCGTCGTGGATATCGATACGACGCTGGCCGGCTGAAGCATCAACCGAACACGCCCGCCAGCCCGAGAAGCGCACTCGCGGCGACGAGATAGATCGGATTGAGCTTGCTGCGATAAGCGACCGCCGCGCACACCACCGTGCAAATCGCGCGCGAAACGTTCACATCCGTCTCGCGTGCGAACACATATGCAGCCGATACGAGCAAACCCACGGTGACGGGTGCGAGTCCCTTGCGAATCGCGGTGACGATGCGCGAGTCCTGGCGACGCTCCACCCATGCGCTCACGAAATAAGCCATCAACGAAGAGGGCACGATCTTCGCGACAGTGGACACGAGCGCCCCCGCGAGTCCCGCCGCCTGGAAGCCGATCAACGCAACCGCCATGCCGTTCGGGCCGGGGGCGGCCTGCGTGATCGAGAAGAATGTGACGAACTGCTCGCCGGTGACCCAATGACGCGTGTCGACCGCATAACGCTGGATGTCGGCGAGCGTCGCATTCATGCCGCCCACGGCGAGCAACGACCAGATCGCGCCGTGCACGAAGAGATCGGCGAGCGTGCTCCACATCGCATTACCCCTTCGCAGAGCGCAGCATCGCGGTCGTACCGAGCGGCCCGAGCACTGCAAGCACGATGAGAAGCGGAATCTTCACGAGCGCAATCGCGATGAACGTCGTCGCGACGAACGCGATGCTCGCAGCACCGCGCGGCAAGCTCGTCACGAGCTTGAGCACGGTCGCGATCACGAGTCCCGTCGCCGCGGGCATCAGTCCGGCGAAAAGATGCGCGGTGACCGGTGCATGGCCCCAGCGCCCATACGCATAGCCGACGCCGATGGTGATGACGGTCGGCGCGAGATATAACCCGAACACCGCGATGGCCGCACCCTTTGCGCCGCGATATTGCCGCCCCAACACGGTTGCGATGTTCGCGACGTTCGGTCCTGGCAACAACTGCGCGAGCGGCAGCAATTCCGCGAACTCGCGGTTCGTGAGCCAGCCCTGACGCTCCACCAACATACGGCGCGCCCACGGCAACACGCCGCCGAATCCCGTCAGGCCTATGAGAAAGAACGCCTTGAAAAGCGCGAGCGAAGTGGGCACGCGCGGTGCGCCGGACATGTTCGCTTCGCTTACGGACGCAGTGGCGGGCGAGATCTCACGGATCGTATGGGCAGTCATGGTTATGCGTGCTAGCGGGAAAAGGCGCGCCTATATCTTGGCCGTTTCGAACGTGGCCGGGTGGAATACATCTTCGATACTCAAGCGGCGTTTAGACAGCCCTTGCGAATGATGATGGCGCAGAAAGGTTTCGAGCGTATCGCGATTCGCCTCGATGCCGTAGGACCAGTGATCGTCGCCCATCAGCTCACGCGCGGCTTTCAATTGCTCCTCGACGAAAGGTAACGTGACCTTTGTCGCCGATGTATCCGAGAGTCGCGCGAGCGCCACGCGCTTCGCTTCGGTGAACGCCTTGAGCACGGCCGCGGGCAGCCACGGATGCTGCTCGACCAGCGTCTTGCGAATGCCCACGACATGCATGATCGGGAACACGCGCGTGCGCCGAAAGTAGTCTTTCGCCGCCGCGGTCGGATCGCGGAACAGCCAGCCGACGTTCGGGTTCGTCGCGGCACAGCCGGGCGGCCGCGGCGCCATGAAGCCGTCGATATCGCCACGATCGAGCATCGCCGAAATCGTGTCGTTCTCGGGCGCGGCTTCGAGACGGATGTCGGAAGGCAGATCGAGCTTGATCTTTTCGGGGCGCCCCGGCTCGTCGATGCCGCCACGGACCCACTTCACATCGCTCGGCTTGACGCCGAAGTCGTCTTCGAGCACGGCGCGCGCCCACACGTTCGCCGTCAGCTGATATTCAGGCAAGCCGATGCGCTTGCCTTTCAGATCCTCCGGCCTCTCGATGCGATCCGTTCGGACATAGATGGACGTGTGACGAAACGCACGCGAAAGAAATACGGGAATCGCGACGTAAGGGCACGAACCGTCCGCGGTTTTCACCGCGTAGCTGGAGAACGACAGCTCGCTGATATCGAACTCCTCATGACGGAACGCGCGAAAGAACATCTCTTCGGGCGATAACGTCATGAACACGGGCTGTGCGCCGTCGATCTGCACCTGACCATCGAGCAGCGGACGGGTCCTGTCGTAGTCGCCCATCGCGACGGAGAGTCTGAGTTTTTCAGTCATCGGGTAAATCTCCTGCGTTTTGTATGCATAAGGCCGAATTGTCGATTGCATGCAACATGCATCAAACCAGCGAATGCACGAGATTGCGATTGACCTTGCGGCGCAGGAATTCGAAATTGACGGCGAACTGCTCGGCGCGCGTCACAGCGTCATGCAGACGTTCGACGTCCTGCGGCGGGAAGGTTTCACCGACCCCGCCCGCCGCCTTCGTCAGCAATTGGATACGGCATGCACTATCCAGAAGCAGCGACAACACGACGGATTCCTCGATGGAGCGCCCCACCACCGCGACGCCGTGATTGCGCATCAGAACGGCCTTGCTCGATCCGAGCGCACGAGCGACGCCCGCGCCCATGTCCTGCGTGCGGATGAGATTCATCGTCTGGGTGTAGTACGGCAGGCCGTCGGCGAAATGCACGCTCGACTGGCTGATCATTTCGAGCGGCTGCCCCGTCGCCGAGAGCGCGACTGCGTGCGTCGGATGAGCATGAATCACGCTCGTCACGTCGGGACGCACCTTGAAGATCTCCGAGTGGATGAAGACCTCGCTATGACGGCGGCCGCCGCCGCTCACCTTTTCGCCCTCGAGGTTGCAGACGACGATGTTCTCCTCGGTGATCTCGTCGAAGCCGTGGCTATGCGGCTTCATGAGGAAGTGCGTGGGATCGCCGGGCACGCGCACGGAAATGTGCCCGCGCGTGAGATCGCCCTGACCTTCGGCTTCGAGAATGCGGCCGGCGTCGATCAGTTTTTGCTTCGCTTCGTCCAGAGTCATGATGTCGTCCTGCGTTCGAGTGAAAAGGAATCGGTTAGAAGCGCCCGCCCACCGCGGCCTTCGCTTTCGAAAGCACATCGGGTGGCGTCTTGTAGAGTTCGTCGAGCAACTGATCCATGCGCTGCCACGAAACGGGGCGCACTTCGAGACCCATGCGCTTCGCTTCGGCGAGGAACTGCGGGTCTTTCACCGTTTGCTCGAAGGCCTGGCGCAATGCGGCCGTGCGCTCCGGCGGAAGGCCCGGGGGAGCCGCGAACGGACGCGCGAACACCTGGCTCGCGACGATCACCTTCAGCACCTGGCGCGTCTGGTCGTTCGGCGCGAGATCGAGCAGCAGCGGCACGTCGGGCAACTCGGGATGCTTCTCCAGTGCGACCTGAACGAGAATGTTGATCTTCTTGCCCGTGATCCAATCCGGATGGCGCGTCTGAATCGTGCTCCACGACACGCCGCATTCGCCGTCGATCTCGCCACGCTCCATCGCGAGCGCGGTCTCGTTGCTGCCCGGATAGCCCGTAATGAGCTTCAGCTTCGAATTGAAGAGGTTCTTGATCGTCGACGCGATCACGTCGGGATCGGAGCCCGCGCCCTGCCCGCCCATGCGCGCTTCCTTGTCGATGAGATCCTTGAACGTCTTTACCGGCGATGTATTCCACGTCACGCATAGACTCACATCGCTTGTGATGCTGCCGAGCCAGGTGAGCTTGCGCGCGTCGAAATTCGCATCGCCGAGGAGCGGCTCTTCGGGCATCGTGCGACCGAAGGTGCCGAAGGTCGCGCCGTCTTTCGGCGCGATGCCATAGAGGTAGTTCACCGCCTTCAGGCTGCCCGCGCCCGGCATGCTTTGCGGCGTGATCGTCGGCTTGCCGGGCAGAAAGTTGCCGATGTATTTGCCGAGCAGGCGCGCATAAGTATCGTAGCCGCCGCCGACCGAGTAACCGATCGTCATCGTGACATTGCGGCCGTTATAGAAGTCGGCCACCGATTCCGCCGCCGCGCGGCTCGCGAGCGGCGCGCAAAGCAGTGTGCTTGCGAGCGCCGATATGGCTGCATGCGCAATCATGCGCCGGCCTTTTCGTTGGGGATCTTTGCGCGGTATGCGCTGCGAGAGTCGATCGTTCATGAGCTTGTCTCCACCAGTTATGACCGGCTAGCCGATATGTGCTCGCCGCCGGCGTCTTTTGATTGCGAACGTGATCAAACGAGACCGCCGAGTTGACGCAGCGCCGGCAACCAGTCGCCGATCAGCGATTGCGGCCAGGGCGTCGAAAAAATGCGGCCGAATACGAGCCACAACGCGATGCTCATCGCGATCGACAAGATCGCCGATGTGCGCCAGCGCTCGCCGAACTCGAAGCGTGCGACGAGCAGCATGAAGATCAGCAGCGCGGGCAACAGGCCGATCACGGCCGCCGTGGCGAGCGCGCCGGCGACCCATCCGAAGAAGCGCACGCCGCGCACATAGATGGTTCGCGTGTCGAGCGACGATGCGAGGCTATCGTGCAATGAAGGGTCGCCGTGCGCGCCGAAGCTTGCGCCTGCTGTTGCGGTCGCATCGGCCTTTGCGATGACGTTGGATTGCGCATCCGCGTTGACGGACGGTTCACTGAAATGCGCACCCGCACCCGCCATCGCGAATTCGCCCATCGGAGCGGAGGCTTCGAACGAAGGCGGCGCTGCCGTCTCGGTCGCGACTCCATCACGCGTGAACAACTGCTCGATCAGCACGATGCAGCAAAACACGAGTGCGGCGCATGCGCTCGTCATCGGCATGAGCCGCGCTGCGAAGGCCCAGTCGCGCGCGACCGTCATCGCGACGATCACGAGCGCGGTAAGCACCAGGGTGAAGACGATCTGCCAGTCGAAGCCACGCAGACGCAGTTTGAACGAAGGGCCAGCGACAAGCGAAGGCGATTGCGTACGCGCCCGCAGGGTCTGGCGCAATCCTTTGATCGTCGGGCCGAGCACGACCCACAGCGCAGCGAGCAATATCACGATCACGACCGGGCGCGCGAACAGACCGATGCCGTAGATCTCGTGCGAAATGAAGTAATAGCGCTCGAAGATGCTGCCGAGCACGAGGCCCAGAATGAGCGGTGGCCGCGGCCAGTTCAGGCGCTTCATGATCCAGCCTGCCACGCCGAACAAGACGAGCGAACACAGGTCGCCCCAGCTCTGGCTCGCGTTGAATGCGCCGAGATAGACGATCGCGATGACGAGCGGAATCAGGATGCCGACGCGCACCGTCGCGAGCCGCGAGAACATGCTGCTGCCCGAGAGACAGATCACCGCGCCCATGATGTGCGAGATGGTCAGTGTCCAGATGATCGTGTATGTCACGTCGAGATGCTTGGTGAGCATCTCGGGGCCGGGCGTGAAGCCGTGCATGATGAAGGCGGACAGCAGCAGCGCCATCGATGCGCCAGCCGGCATGCCGAACGCGACGGTCGGAATCAGATGACCGCCCTCCTTCGCGTTGTTCGAGCTTTCCGATGCAATCACGCCGCGGATATCGCCCTTGCCGAAGTTCTCCGCGTTCTTCTCGGTGCGAATGGCGTGACCGTATGCCATCCAGTCGATCACGGCCGAGCCGATGCCCGGCACCGCGCCGAGCAGCGCGCCCAGCCCGCTGCAACGCAGAATGAGCCACCAGTGGCGTGCTGCATCCATCACGCCGTCCCATTGCGTGCTCGCGCGCACGCCGGAGTGCGGACGCTCGCGCGCGATGCCGGTGCGCTCGATCGCCATGTCCGCGAGTTCGGGCAGTGCGAAGATGCCGAGCGTGACCGGCACGATAGGCAAATGGTCCCATAAATACAAAGTGCCAAATGTCCAGCGCAGGGTGCCCGTTTGCGGATCGGAGCCGATCAGCGAGAGCATCAGACCGAACGATGCGACGGCGAGACCCTTCATCGGCGCCTTGCCCGAGAGCGTCGCGACCATCGAAAGACCGAAGATGCACATCGCGAGCAGCTCGGCCGAGCCGATGTAGAGGACGATCAGACGCAACACCGGAATCGCGAGCGCGAGCAGCAGCGCGCCGAAAATGCCGCCCGCGAGCGATGCCGCATAGCCCGCGCCGAACGCGCGCCGCGCATGGCCCTGCTTCGCGAGCGGATGACCGTCGAGCACGGTTGCGGCGGCGCCCACCGTGCCGGGCACGCCGAACAGCACGGCAGGAATGAAGTCGGACACGGTCGTCACCGCGGCCATTCCGAGCAGCAGCGCGAACGCCGTGTAGCCATCGAGGTGATAGGTGAACGGAATGAGCAGCGCGAGCCCGACGATACCGCCCAGGCCCGGCACGACGCCGAGCGCGAGCCCGAGCAGTACGCCGCCCAGCATGATCCCGAGCCGCAGCGGATCGAGGATCAGGGTCAGCGCATGGAGAGCGGCGTCGAGCATCAGCGCACCTCCCGGTGAGCCCGGCCGGCGGCACGATCGAGGCCGTGACAGCGCGAGCGCGTGCATGTGGGTCGCATCTCAAGTCTCCGGTAGTCGCCCGGCTGCGTGGCGGGGCGTTTGTAATCGAACCGTCAGTCGAACTTCTCGTCGCCGCGCTGCGCGCGAGATCGCATGCTGTGTTTTGCATTACGCATTCGCGATTGTCTTTTGCGTTATGCGTTTTGCATCCAACGCGCGGGCGCGGCGTGCGCGGGCCCGGACCCTCTATTCGAAGATGCGGACCAGATCCTGCGCGATCGGCGAATACTTTGCGTGCGTGCGCAGCATGAAGCTCGAGAAGCCGTCGCTGTTGTGATGCTTCTTGCGCTCGTTCGGCAAGTCGATGCACTGATTGCGCACGGGATCGCGCACGAGGCCCATCGGGTCCTCGCCCGCTTCGACCTTCTTCATCTCGCGGCGAAGCATGCGGCGGTAGATCGCGAGACCCTGATCGGATGCGCCGAGATTCTCGCGCGTGCGGTCCGCAATCGCGCCCTGCGTGATCCAGGCCATCATGTCCTGCCCGTCGACGTTATCGACGATGAACTCGCCGTCATCGTCCTTGAACGGCACGTCGTAGGTATGCAGGCGATCGGTCAGACGCGCGGGCACGTCGATGCCCTTCGGCGGGAGGTAGGCGTTGTACCAGAGGTGCAGCGTGTGCTCGTCATCGACCGGCACGCGAATCTGGAACGAGTAGTAGCGCGAAGCCTCGTCGCCGTTGCCGACCGCCAGCATGTTCGGAAACACGATCGGATGGCCGATGCGCCAGTCGTCCGAGTCCTCCGAATGTCCCGCGAGGAGGCGGTGCTTGGTCACGCCGAACTCGAACTCGTTGAAGGCGATCTTCTCGTGCTTCGCGCTGATCGCCACCTTGACGCCTTCCTGTTCCTTCTGGAATTCATAGTGATGGCCATGCAGCCATTCCGTATGAATAGGATCGACCGAATTTTCCATGATCTGAAGCCAGTTCACCGGCAACAGCGCGCGGCCCATCATGCGGATCGCGCCCGGCGCGACGAAGCCGTCGAAGCGAGGCAACAAAGGACGCGGCTGCGGTCCCATATACGCGAACAGCACCCCGCCGAGTTCCTCGACGGGGTACGCATCCGTCGCGACCTTGTCGCGGAAAGCGCAATTGTCCGGCTCGTTCGGCTGATCGAGACACTTGCCCTCTGCGCTAAACTCCCAGCCATGATAGGGACAGCGAATGCCCTGCTCCGTGGGAATGCCGTGCGCGAACGACGCGCGCCGGTGCGGACATTGCTCCGCGATCAAGCCGCGCCTTCCCTGCCGGTCCCGAAACAGCACGAGATCCTCGCCGAGCAGACGTACACGTTTCGTCCACTTGTCGTCGAGTTCCGATGCCGCTGCAAAGGGTTGCCAATAGCGACGCAACAGCTTGCCCATCGGCGTGCCGGGCCCGATGCGCGTCATGGTTTCGTTTTGTTCTGCCGTGAGCATGAGTCGATTCCAGTATGGTGGAAGAAGCGCGCCGGAGGCACCGTCATGCCGCCAGCCTTGAAACTCATACTATGCTTAGGTACCTAACTTAAAAATAATGGAAAGTACTAGGTGGGTTTCTCAGCGCCCTCGAAATCCGCATATGAGGGGATGTTGCTATATGAAGGTCCTTTTCCGCCGCAATCGAAGCGGA
This sequence comes from Caballeronia sp. J97, assembly GCF_905220305.1. Taxonomy (NCBI): domain Bacteria; kingdom Pseudomonadati; phylum Pseudomonadota; class Betaproteobacteria; order Burkholderiales; family Burkholderiaceae; genus Caballeronia; species Caballeronia sp. J97. The sequence continues at coordinate 125,221 of NZ_CAJMZL010000019.1, forward strand.
GGCACTGGATCCGGATTCACCCTGAGAATAGAGTCATTGACAAATTTAACTTAGTTAACTAAGTTTATGAAAAAGGGCACGCATGCATGCCGCAAACAGGTGAGAGGATGAACAAGCGCGAGCAAAAAATTCCACGCGAGCCGCAGCCGGGCACGCTCAAACATTGGCGTGAGGCGCTGCCTGAAGAGCGCATGGCGCATCTCGTGAAGGATGCGGCACGCGGCTTTTCGCGTTCCTTGCAGGCGCGTCTGAAGGAGCATTCGGTGCTCTATGGGCACTGGACCTTTCTGCGCATCCTGTGGCAGACCGACGGCCTCACGCAGCGGCAATTGAGCGAACAGGCGGGCGTCGCGGAGCCGACCACGTTCTCCGCATTGAAGACCATGGAGACACTCGGCTATCTCACGCGCCAGAAGCTGCCCGACAATCGCAAGCAGGTGCGCGTCTTTCTCACGCCGAAGGGCGTCGCGTTGCGCAGCGTACTCGTGCCCTACGCGATCGACGTGAACCGCATCGCGCTTGCGGGCATCGCACCGGAAGACATCGCGGCAACGCGGCGCACGCTGCTCGCGATGATCGAAAACCTGGCCGCTGACGAAGTCGCGGCGCCGAAGAACGGCCGCGATTCGGCCAACGGCGATGCAAGCGAGGATTCACTGTGACGAACGCAAGCGACGCAGCGAAAGAAGTGCGCATCGGCATCGTCGGTTTCGGAACGGCGGGACGGGCATTCGTGCCCGCCATCGAAAAGCATCCGGGCTTCGTATTCGCAGGCTTCGCCGATCCTTCCGCATCGGTGCGCGAACGAGGCGCGCAGGAATTCGGCGTCACGGCTTACGAGGGCATCGACACGCTCATCGCACACGGCGCGCTCGATGCCGTGTATGTCGCGTCGCCGACGACACTGCATCGCGCGCATGTCGAGCTTGCCGCGCGCGCGGGCAAGCACGTGCTGGTCGAAAAGCCGATGGCCGCCCATCTCGACGATGCCCGCGCGATGGTCATGGCTGCCGATGCGGCAGGCATCGTGCTCATCGTCGGACACTCGCACAGCTACGACGAGCCGATTCACGCGATGCGCGCGCTCATCGATTCGGGCGAACTCGGCCGCGTGCGCATGGTGCATACGTGGTGCTTCACGGACTGGATCTACCGCCCGCGCCGCCCCGACGAACTCGACGCGTCGCAAGGCGGCGGCGTGACCTTGCGTCAGGGCTCGCACCAGTTCGACATCATTCGTCTGCTCGCCGGCGGCGCCGCGCGCAGCGTGCGCGCGAGGACGTTCGACTGGGATCCCGAGCGCCGCGCGATCGGCGCGCATACGGTGTTCATCGAATTCGACGATGGCGCCGCCGCCACCGCGGTCTACAACGGCTATGGCCGATTCGCGAGCGCCGAGTTGTGCTTCGATGTCGGCGAATGGGGCTTTCCCGCGCAATCGCGCGCGATCGCAAAGCCTGCGAGCATCGAAGACGAATTGCGCGCCAAGGCCGAGCGCGCGCACAACGCGATTCCCGCGAGCGCGCCGAATCAACCGTTCTTCGGGCTCACGCTCGTCAGTTGCGAGCGCGGCGAGATGCGCCAGTCACCGAAGGGACTGCTCGTCTACACGCGCGACGGCAAGCGCGAAATCGAATTGCCGACGGATGTATCGCCGCGCGAGCGCGTGATGCGCGAATTCCACGATGCCATCAGCGGACGCCATCGCGCCATTCACGACGGCAAGTGGGGACTGGCGAATCTCGAAGTCTGCGCGGCGGCGATTGCATCGTCCGAACGTGGCGAAGAAGTTCTTCTTGAGCATCAGGTCGCGCTCGCGGCAAACGCGTGACGTCCTGATCGAACCGTGAGGCGGCAAATAGCTCCGCATGAGAATCATGAATACATTTAGCATCACTGATCGAATCGAAACCATCGACGGCACGCTCGCACTCACTGTGGCGGACAAGCGCGAAATCGCGCAAGACATCTTCCTGTTCGAACTGCGCGACGAAAGCAGCGGCACGCTGCCGCCCTTCACTGCCGGCGCACATGTGCTGGTGCACACGCCAGCGGGCATCGCACGGCGTTATTCCCTTTGCAACGATCCGGCCGAACGCGAGCGCTACCTGATCGCCGTGAAGCGCGATGCGGCGGGCGGTGGCGGATCGCTCAGCATGGCTCGCGACGTTCATGTCGGCGCGACGCTCGATGTCTCGTCGCCATTGAACTACTTCCCGCTTTCGCCCGATGCATCGCGTTATCTGTTGATCGCGGGCGGCATCGGCATCACGCCGATGCGCGCGATGATGGCGGAGATCGCGGCGCGCGGCGCGCATTTCGACGTGATCTACTGCACGCGTTCGCCCGAATCGACCGCATTTCTCGACGAACTCCAGACGGGCGACTTCGCCTCGCGGGTACGCGTGCATCACGATTTCGGCGATCGCGCACAATCTCTCGCAATCGAGCCCCTCGTCGCCGAACGTCCCGGCGACACGCACATTTATTGTTGCGGCCCGCGTCCCTTGATGCAGGCGGTACGCGACGCCGCTTCGCACTGGCCCTCTTCCGCCGTCCATTTCGAGGACTTCGGCACGAGCGCGCATGAAAGCGCATCGGGCGACAAGCCGTTCACCGTACGACTCGCGCGCACGGGCGGCTGCGTGAGCGTTGCGCCGGGCGAAACGATCCTCGATGCATTGCGCGCAAACGGCATCGACACGCCGAGTTCCTGCGAGGCAGGCACCTGCGGTTCATGCAGAACGCGACTGCTCGCGGGCGAGGCCGATCATCGCGACTTCGTGCTCGATGAAGACGAGCAGGCGTCGGAGATCATGATCTGCGTGTCGCGCGCGTGCTCGAATGAATTGGTGCTCGACATCTGATCGCCATAAGGCTCGCCTAAGTTTTCTATCCGATGATTGAGGTTTTGGTACGCGTTTGCACCGCCAAGCCTCTTATCACCGGGAAATAGTTCATGCGATATACCCCCGCGTCCGTCTACAACGCGCCTGCGCGGCTCTTTCACTGGGCCACCGCGCTGCTGCTGCTCATTCAATATGCGCTCGCCTGGACGATGCCGGACGTGCATCGCGACACGCAACCCATCGGTTTGATCGCGTGGCACCTCGAAGTCGGCGTGGTCATCGTTCTGCTCGTACTGGTGCGGCTTCTCTGGCGCAGCGTGCACCCCGCGCCGCCCGAGCCCGAAAGCCTGCCGCAAGCATTACGCGCGCTCGGGCGATACACGCACTGGCTGCTTTATCTATTGCTGATCGCGGTCCCGTTGATGGGCTGGGCCAATGCCTCGTCGCGCGACTGGCCCGTCACGCTGTTCGCCGCCATGCCGATGCCGCCGCTGTCGCCTGCCGGATCGCCCGTCGGACATGCGCTCGGCGACTGGCATCGCGTCTTCGCATGGGTATTGCTCGCGCTCGTCGGCCTGCATGTCGGCGCGGCGCTGTTCCATCAATTCGTCTTGCGCGACGGAATACTGGCGCGCATGCTGCCCGCTCATCGCAAAGCCGCCGCATCTAAACAATGACGACGATGAGACGCGATTCCATTCTCACTCATCGCGTGTCGTAGGGGTATTCGCGACGTGACCTGTCGTTCGTCTTTACTCTTCAAACAACGAGACGAACGATAAAAGGTGACGTCATGGCGTCCCAGACCGAGCTCAAGCGCTATACCTCCAACCTCGCCGACGAACTCGACAGCGCCGCTCTCTACGACACGCTCGCGCAGGCCGAGAAGCAGGAAGACAAGCGGCGCGTCTATGCGGAGCTGGCCGAAGCCGAACGCCGTCACGCCGACATATGGGCCGCGAAATTGCGCGCGAACGGCGTGTCCGTCCGAACGCATCGCATCAGTGCGAAGACGCGGATCATGCGCTCGCTAGCACGGGCATTCGGACCGGATTTCGTGTTGCGCTCGGTCGCCGCGAACGAAATGGCCGATCGCGACAAATACGCCGGGCAACCCGATGCCGCACAGTTGTCGGCGGAGGAGCGGCAACACGCGGATATCGTGCAGGAAGTGGCCAATCGCAGCAAAGGCTTGAGCAAGGGCGGCGCAATCGCAGCCGCGGAAACGTGGCATCGCGGCGTAGCGTCGGGCAACGATTTGCGCGCCGCCGTGCTCGGCGCGAACGACGGCCTCGTGTCGAATTTCTGTCTCATCATGGGCGTGGCGGGGGCGGGCAGCAACAGCAGGACGGTGCTTCTCACCGCGTTCGCGGGGCTGATCGCGGGCGCGGCATCCATGGCGCTCGGAGAGTGGCTCTCGGTGACGAACGCGCGCGAACTCGCACGCACGCAAATCGCGAAAGAAAAGGACGAACTCGATCACATGCCCGATGCGGAGCGTCACGAGCTCGCGCTCATCTATCAGGCGAAGGGCATCGATGCCGCGGAAGCCAGGCGCGTCGCCGCCCAGATCATGCGCGACAAGGACAAGGCGCTCGATACGCTGACGCGCGAAGAGCTCGGCCTCGATCCGCGCGAACTCGGCGGCAATCCGTGGACGGCCGCGCTCGCATCGTTCACGTTGTTCGCCGTGGGCGCGATCATTCCGGCAATCGCGTTTCTATGGGCGAGCGGCGCGGCTGGCATCGTGCAATGCATCGTCTTGAGCGGACTCGGGCTCGCGGGCATCGGCGTATTCACGTCGCTGTTCAATGGACGTGGTGCGATCTTTTCCGCCGTGCGCCAGGTGCTGATCGGCATGGTCGCGGCGGCGAGCACATATGGCATCGGCAAATTGCTGGGCGTGTCACTTTCGTGACGGCTACGCCGCGCAGTGAGGCGCGCGGCGCGGCCTGTTCATGCGTCAGATCTTGAACGACTCGAACGTTTCCGGCGCGAAGATTTCTTCCGGCTCGAGCAAGCGCTTCGACAAGCCTTGCTCGTACGAATAGCGCAGGAAGGTGCGCAAGTTTTCGCGATTCCTGTCGAGACCATAAGGCCAGAAATCGTCGCCCATTTCCTTGCGCGTTTCTTCGACGTGCGCATTCAGCCACGGCAGCATCGACTTGAGCGCAGCCGTTTCGTTGAGATCCGCATAGGTGCGGCGCTGCGATTCGATCAGCGCCTTGTAGAGCGATTGCGCGGCCCAGCGATTCGCTTCATATACTTCGCGCTTCAGCACGACGGTATGCATGATGGGGAACATCTTCGTGTCGCGGAAGTACTGACGCTCCACGTCGATATGGTTTTCGAACAAGCGCCTGACGCGCCCCTTGCCGTTCACATACGACGAAGGCATGCGCGCGGTGTAGAGCGCGTCGATCTCGCCATCGAGCAGCATCTGCGACAGCGTCTTGTCCGGACCGATCTGTTGGACGCGAATGTTCGAAGGGAGATCGAGCTTCAGCTTCTCGGGTCGATTCGGTTCTTCCTCGCCGCCGGTGTAATACGTGACGCTATCGACGGGCACGCCGTAATGGTCGGAGAGAATTCCGCGAATCCACACGGGCGCGGTCATCTGATACTCCGGATTGCCGATGCGCTTGCCGATGAGATCCTCAGGCTTGTCGATGCCCGAATCCGCGTTCACGTAGATGCACGAGTGACGGAAGAAGCGCGACGGAAACACCGGAATCGCGATGAACGGACGCGGCTCGCGAAAGCACGACATCGTGTACGACGACAGCGACATCTCCGATGCATCGAACTCGTGATGACGCAACATGCGGAAGAATGTCTCTTCCACGGGCATGTTCAGATAGTTGAGATCGATGCCGTCCGGCTGCACGCTGCCGTCCATCAATGCGCGTGTGCGGTCGTAATTCCAGCATCCGAAAGTAAGTCTGAGCTTGGACAAGTTCTGCTCCTGGCAGCGTGTGGTAATTCATGCGATACGCAACGTGGCGGCGCTCATCAATAGAACTGGTCGAAGTGGACCTGCTCGAACGGCACCTTCAATGCGACGAGCGCGCGCTGGATCGCCGCACCCATTGCGGGCGGACCGGCGAAATAGATCTCCATGTCGCGCAGGTTCTCGCCGAAGAGCGTTTCGGCAACCGTGTGAACGAAGCCGACATGACCGTCCCACGCAGTTTCGCTATCGGGCGCGACATCGGATACGGCGGCCTGGAAATGCAGGCGCTCGGCCCATCCCGGCAGCTCTTCGAGCATGTCGCGACCGCATACGTCGCGCGGCGTGCGGCCGCCATAGAGGAAGTGCAGCTTGACGTCGTCGAGCGCCGATTCGGCGGCGACACCGCGTGCGATCGAGATCATCGGCGCGAGACCGGAGCCGCCCGCGATACACAGAATGTCGCGCTTCACGTCGCGGCGCAGATAAGCCATGCCATACGGCCCGTCGATATCGATGCAAGCGCCGACATCGAGCGTATCGAAGAGCACGCCCGTGCCCTGCCCGTTCGGCACGCGGCGAACCTGAAAGTGCAACTCGCGCGGCGCATCGATACCGCCGGCGATATTACTCATCGAATACGCGCGCTGACCTTGCACGCCGGGCAGCGTCAGCAATGCATACTGGCCCGGCTCGAAGCGCATGCCATCGGACAACTCGAAGCGGAACTCCTCGATGTCGTGCGTAATCGCCCGGCGCTCGGTCAACGTGCCGCGCACTTTTCGCGGTGCATGCTTCGGCGCGTAATGCGCGGACGGACGCATCTTGATCGTGCAATCGCCGCGCGGCGCGCTCTGGCAACCGAGATAGCGGCGACGCTCGCGATCCTTCGCGGTCCAGCCGGGCGCGTCGGGCCACGCGACTTCGACTTCACCTTCGATCAATTCGAACTTGCAGTTGCCGCACGCGCCCACGTTGCATTCGTATGGAAACGCGATGCCCGCGCGCAAGGCCGAGCGCAGCATCACATCGCCGGCCTCGCATTCGTACGTCTGATCGGATGCTGCGAGCGTGATGCGATGAGCGTGGCCGTCCGGATGCATGAATCCACCTTATTTCAAGAGTTATTTCATAGCGGCCTGTGGTATCCGAGGGTTGCGGAAATGCCTTCGGCCGCGGTAAGCAAGTGCGGCACCGCCGCGCGCAGCGCCTTTTTCGTGAGCCGTTGCGCCGGCCCGCCGATGCCGACGGCCGCCACCACGTTGCCCGTGATATCGCGCACGGGCGCCGCGATGCCGCGCATTCCGACTTCCGACTCTTCGTCGTCGATCGAATAGCCTTCGCGGCGCGCGGCCTCCAGCGTCTTCAGAAACACCTGCGTATCCGTATTCGTCTTCGGCGTGCGCGCGGCGAGTCCTTCTTTCAGCACGCGCGAGATCACATCGGGCGTGCGCGACGCGAGCAGCACATGACCTTCGGCGGTGCAGAACGCGGGCTTGCGCACGCCGATATACGAACGCATGCGGATCGCCTGATCGCTTTCGAGGTTGAACAGATACACGATGCTCGTATCGTCCAGCACCGCAAGATGCACGGTTTCGTCGGTGTGCTCGCGCAACACGTGCAGAAACGGAACGGCCTGCTTCGCCACATCGAAACGCCGCCGCACGAGCGCACCCAGCGTGAACAATTGAATGCCCAGGCGATAGCGTCCGTTGTCCGCGTTCTGCTCCAGCATGCCCTCGGCCAGCAACGCGCTCGCGAGTCTGTGCGCCGTGCTCTTCGCGATACCCATGCGCTTCGCGAGCACGCTGATGCCCAACTCCGGCTCATGCTCCGAGAACACCTTCAACAACTGAAGCGCCGCCGTAACCGACGACAGACGCTGCGGCCCTTCCTCTTTTTCCTGCGCCTTGCCTGCTTCGACCTGCGTTGCATCCGATTTCATCAAAATATACCCCACGAAATACATAATTGGAATAGCGTTCCGTATAGGAGAACACACTGTATCGACAGCTCGCTTCGAAGGAGGCCCTTGCCGCGCGATAAAAAAACAACGGATCGTTCGAATTCCGGACGGCCAAGTCCGTAACCGATGCGGAATAACCCTGACTAGCTTTCGTTCCGCTTGACTTAGGGACCTAAACAAAGAGAAACTCAGATCGTCCCATTTTAGCAGACCATCGTTCTGTATAGAGGAACAAAATAGCCGTCCCCGATTTTCTCCGGCCACGTCACGCCAACGCCATCGCTACGCGCGGCGCCGCGGAAGTAACCGAACATTCGTATAAAACAAAGCGCTTCGAAAAGCACGCAAGACACATCCACGCTTAGTCATCCGAATTAAAAGAACGACGGTATTAAAAGATTCCGCAGCAAAGCATCCCGGTTCGACAGCAACCGGCATCACTATGAATCAAGGGACGGAGACCCCATGAAAAAGACAGCGTTGTTTCTCGCACTTCCCATGCTGGCCGGCGCCGGCGTGGCGCATGCTCAAAGCTCGGTGACGTTATACGGTCTGCTCGACGCCGGTCTGGTCTATATCAACAACCAGTCGGGCCATTCGAACATCGAGACGGTGACGGGTCAGACGAACGGCAGCCGCTGGGGTCTGCGCGGTTCTGAAGATCTTGGCGGCGGCATGAAGGCGATTTTCACGCTCGAGAACGGATTCGATACTTCCAACGGCAAGCTGCTGCAAGGCGGACGCGAGTTCGGACGGCAAGCGTTCGTCGGTCTGTCGAGCCCGTACGGCACAGTGACGCTCGGCCGCCAATACGATCCGATGACCGAATGGATCGGCGAAATCGCCGCGACTTCGCTGTGGGCATGGGTCGGCACGCACCCGGGCGACTTCGACAACCTCAACTCGAACTTCCGCGTCAACAATGCAGTGAAGTACATGTCGCCGAACCTGTACGGTCTGCGTCTGTCGGGCATCTTCGCGCCGGGCGGCGTCGCGGGCAACTTCGCATCGAACCGCATCTATACGCTCGCCGCGTCATACGCGAATGGCCCGATCACCGCGGCGATCGCCTACGACAACGTGAACAACCCGTCGGTCTCCGCCTACGACGGCACGGTGAATCCCGGGCAGCCAGGTTACACGTCGCCGGGCAAGAGCCCTGTGTATAGCGGCTACGCGTCGGCGAATTCGGTGGAGATCTTCGGTGCGGGCATTTCCTATAGCTTCGGCGCGGGCAAGATCGGCTTCGTCTATACGAACACGCGCTTCAACGACATTCTCCGCACGCCGACCACGCCGAACACCGGCAAGGCCACGTTCAACAGCTATGAAATCAACGCACGCTGGTTCGTGATTCCGACCTTGCAGATCGCCGCTTCTTTCGACTACACGAAGGCGGAATCGGCGAAGTACGAGCAGGTGGATTTCGGGCCCGACTATTTCATCTCGAAGCGCACCGACCTGAACCTCGTCGGCGTATGGCAGCACGCATCGGGTATCGATTCGACGGGCAAGCCCGCCGTCGCGGCGATCGGCTCGCTCGGGCAATCCACCACGCCGAACCAGGTGGCGGTCAAGCTCTCGTTGCGTCATCGCTTCTAAACACGTTTGCATCGACACGGCGCGGCGCCTCATCGGGCCATGCGTCACGGATGTCCGATCAAGGAGACCAGCAGTGAAAGGAGTCAGGGTATTGGGCGCGGCGCTCGTCGCGTGCATCGTGTCGGGGTCGGGAGCCGCACGCGCCGCCGATCTGACGACAGTGCGCGTCGGCATCGCCAACGCGAGCAGCGACGTGGCGTTCTTTATCGCCGAGAAGAAGGGCTACTTCCGTCAGGAAGGGCTCGACGCGAAGTTCATTCCGTTCGACTCCGGCGCGAAGATGGTCGCGCCGCTCGGCGCAGGACAACTCGACGTCGCCGGCGGATCGCCGTCCGCTGGTCTGTACAACGCGGTCGTGCGCGGCATCGGCATCAAGATCGTCGCGGATAAAGGATCGACGCCGCCGGGCTACGGCTATCAGCCGCTGCTCGTGCGCGCCGATCTCGTCGCGAACGGCCGCTACAAGTCGCTCGCCGATCTGAAGGGCATGAAGGTCGCGGGCAGCGCAACAGGCAGCGCATCGACCTCGACGATGAACGAGGCGCTCAAGAAGGCTGGCCTCAAGACGAGCGATGTCGAGCGCATCTATCTGTCGTTTCCGCAGCACGTGATGGCGCTGCAGAACAAGGCCGTCGATGCGGCGCTTACCACCGAGCCCTCGGCCACCGAAGCCGTGAAGCGCGGCGCGGCCGTGCGCGTGATCGGCGACGATCAAATCTATCCGAACCATCAACTCGCGGTCGTGCTCTATTCGACGGGCTTCATCAAGGATCGTCCGGATGCGGCGAAGGCCTTCATGCGCGCCTATATCCGCGCGGTGCGCGACTACAACAACGCGCTCGTGAACGGCAAGCTCGCGGGCCCGAATGCACCCGAGGTGATCTCGATCCTCACCGAATACACGCCGATCAAGGACCCCGGCATCTATCGGACGATCGTGCCGCAGGGCACGAATCCGGACGGCAAGCTCAACGTCGTCAGCCTGGAGAACGATCTCGCGTTCTTCAAGAGCGAAGGCGTCGTGAAGGGCAATGTGACGGTCGCGCAAGTGCTCGACACGTCGTTTGCGGAAAGCGCCGTGAAGGCACTCGGCCCGTACAAACCGATCAAGTAAGGAGCCGGCATGTCGATTCTCTCACTTTCCGAAGATGCGCCCGTCAAGGTCCGCCTGCGCAATCTGACCAAGTCGTTTCAATCGGGCGGCGGCGTCGTGAACGCGCTCGACAACATGTCGCTCGATATTCCGACCGGCTGCTTCTTCATGATCGTGGGCCCAAGCGGCTGCGGCAAATCCACGTTGCTGCGCATACTCGCGAATCTCGAAGACCCGACGAGCGGCATCGTCGAGATCAGCGCGCCCGACGAGCAACGTCCGGGCAACTCGATGGTCTTCCAGGGCGACTCTCTCTTTCCCTGGATGACCGTGTGGGACAACGCCGCCTACGGTCTCACGTTGCGCGGCGTGCCGAAGGCGCAGATCCGCGAAGTCGTCGGACATTATCTGAGCCGCACGGGTCTCACGCGCTTTGCGAAGGCTTATCCGCATCAACTGTCGGGCGGCATGCGCCAGCGCGTGTCGATCGCGCGCGCGTTCGCGAACGATCCCGACATTCTGCTGATGGACGAACCCTTCTCCGCACTCGACGAACAGAACAAGCTCCTGTTGCAGGAAGAACTGCTGCGCATCTGGGAAGAGACGCGCAAGACGGTGCTCTTCATCACGCACAGCGTCGATGAAGCGGTCACGCTCGGCGATCGCGTGATGATCATGACGGCGCAACCGGGCACGGCGAAACAGATCGTCGATGTGCCTTTCGAACGTCCACGCTCGGTGCTCGAACTGCGTTCGCGCCCGGAGTACGGCGAGTTCGTCTATTCCATCTGGGGGCAACTGCGCGATGAAGTTCAGCGCGCCCGCTCACGCGACCTTGGCGAGATTCACGCATGAAAACCGCGCAAAAACTCACCGCACCTGCGATGCAATACAAGTCCTCTCCTTCCCGGCTCAAGCGCTGGTTCTCGGGCAACAACCGTGACCGCATGATCAGCATTGCATCGCCGATCGCGCTTCTGATCGTCTGGCAGATTCTCGCGGAGACGGGCGTCATCGATGAACGCTTTTTCCCCGCGCCGTCGAAAGTGTTCGGCACGTTCATCGCGCTCGTCAACGATGGTTCGCTCTGGGACAACACATGGGCCACGCTGCAACGCCTCTTCTGGGGCACGCTCGCGGGCGGCATTCCGGCGCTGATGCTCGGCGTCGCGATCGGGCTTTCGCGGCCGCTGCGCGCGGTGTTCGATCCGCTCATCGCGGCGACCTATCCGGTGCCCAAGAGCGCGATCTTTCCGCTGCTGCTCCTGATCTGCGGTCTTGGCGAAGCCTCGAAGATCGTGATGGTCGCAATCGGCGTGTTCTTTCCCGTGCTTATCAATACCGCGACGGGCGTGCTCGAAATCAACAAGATCTATCTCGACGTGGGCCGCAATTTCCGCGCGAGCCGCTGGCAGGTGTTTCGCACGATCGCGCTGCCGGGCGCCGTGCCGCACATCATGAGCGGCATCAAGCTCGGCATCGGCCTCGGTCTCATGCTGATCGCGATTGCGGAAATGATCGGCTCGAAGAGCGGCCTCGGCTACATGATCTGGAACGCGTGGGAACTGCTTTCCGTAGAGCAGATGTATGTGGGCTTGCTCGTGATCGCCGCGCTCGGCTACATCATCTCGGTCGTGCTGACCGAACTCGAGCGCAAGCTGATTCCGTGGAAGTCGTCGCGTTGAGCACGCCATCATTACGTCACGTCATGAATTCGACCGCAACGATTCAAACCGACAGCCACACCGGCCAGAAGCGCATGCTGGCCGATGCGATTCTCATGCTCGAACGCGCCGAAGTGATCGACTTCAACGGGCACGCGAGCTGGCGCGTGCCCGGCCAGGACCGCATGCTGATCAACTCCGGCGCGTCGGTGCGCAGCGCGCTCACGGCGGCGGATATCGTCATCATCGATTTCGACGGCAATCTGATCGAAGGCGATGCCCTCCCGCCGATGGAGTTCCACATTCACTCAGAGATATATCGCAAGCGGCCGGATGTCGGCTCGGTGATTCACGCGCATCCGTTATGGTCGACGCTCTTCAGCATGACGGGCAAGCCGGTCCAGCCCGTCATCATGCAGGCTGCCGTGCTCGGCGAGATTCGACGCTTTCCGAAGACCGCGTCGATCAATCGCAAGGAACTCGGCGAGGAGCTTGCGGATACGCTCGGATCGCATCGTGTGGCGATGCTGAAGTCGCATGGTTCGGTGATCGCGGCGTCGAGCATACTCGAAGCGTTCGTGCTCGCGTTCTATCTGGAGGAGAACGCGCATCGCCAGTATCTCGCGAGCCAGCTCGGCGAACCGGCCATGCTCGATGCCGAACAAATCGCCGTCATTCAACGCAATCTGTGGAAGCCGAATCTGCTGCAGAAGGTCTGGGACTATCATGCGGGCAAGCTCGGCGCCCGCGACTGAGTGTCGTGTCGAATGTATCGTGAACGCATACCGGTCTATGTGGTGACCGGCTTTCTCGGCAGCGGCAAATCCACGCTGCTCGCGCGCTGGCTGAAGGAAGCGCCCTTTAGCGACGCCGCGCTCATCGTCAATGAAATCGGCGAGGTCGGCATCGATCACGCGACGCTCGGATTCTCGGGCGATGCATCGATGCTGCTCGCCGATGCGTGCGTTTGTTGCAGCGGCCTGCCCGCGCTCAACGAAGCGCTGGAGCATCTGTTCTGGGCGCGGCTCCATCGCAGCATCGCGCGCTTCGAGATGGTCGTCATCGAAACGACCGGCCTCGCGGACCCGGGGCCACTCATCGCGTCGCTGAGCCTGAATGCGTTCGTCAGGGAGCGCTATCGGATCGCAGGCACGTTCACGACGCTTGCCGCACCCGATGCGCTCGTTACGCTCGCGCGCTTCACTGAGGCGCGCGCGCAACTCAAAGGCGCGGACGCTGTGATCCTCACCAAGACGGATCTCGCGAGCGACGAAGATCTCGTCCCCGTCCACGCGACATTGCGCGGCGCGCGCATCGCGCATTCGGCGAATGCGAGCTTCGGGTTGCGGGATGCGCTTTCGCTTCTCGCTCAACCGGCGCCAGGCATCGAAAGCACCGTTGCGCCGCCCTTCTCACGTCCGCATTCACACGATGCGATGACGCGTTTCATCGCCATCGACGAAGCACCCGATATCGATGCACTGCACGCGCAGGTTCTTGAGATCAAGGCGAGCCATGGCGAATCGCTGTTGAGGCTGAAGGGAATCGTTCGGCTGAAGAATCGGGACTCGTGCGCCGTCGTGCAATTCACGCGCGGCGATGCGCGCGCGCGGATCACCGAATCTCTTGCGCAAGCGGTGAAGAGCGGTCTGACGCTGATCGTGAACACCAGGACATCACGCTAAGCGCGCACGCCGAACGCACGCGCCACGGCGACGGTTTCATTCGCCGTCGATCTCGATGGTCACCTCGCCATCTTCGACACGCGTCTTATAGGTCTTGAGCGGAATCATGCAGGGCGGCGCGACGACCTCGCCCGTCTTGATGTTGAACGAACCGTTGTGGAAATCGCACTCCACCACTTCGCCGTCGATATAGCCCTCCGACAACGAGCCCGGCCCGTGCGTACAGGTGTCGTTGGTGACGAAGTACTCGCCCCGAATGTTGAACACGGCCAGCGTGAGGCCGTTCTTCTCGACCTTGATGGCCTGACCATCGGCGACGTCGCCGGCTTTGCAAAGACGGGCAAATGCGCAAGCTTGATGCATCGGTTATCTCCTTCTCCGTTTGACATGAGATGGGGCAAATGATAACTTTGTTCCTGTTTGATGAACAGCGTTCCTTTATACGGAACACACCGAAAACAACATCGGAAACAGAATCGCGAAAAGCGACCCGAGCGAAAGGTCCATACGAACACCCGTCGAACGACGAGCGCACACCCTGAGGCAAGCACTATGTTGAGAAAAGAGCAAAACGATCTGGTCACGCAAACCGGCCCCGGCACGCCGATGGGCGAGTTGTTCCGTCGCTTCTGGCTGCCCGCGCTGCTTTCCGAGGAAGTGGCGGAGCCGGGCGGCGAACCGGTGCGCCTGCAACTGCTGTCGGAGCGCATGCTCGCGTTCCGCGATTCGGAAGGCAAGCTTGGTCTCATCGACGAGTTCTGCGCGCATCGCGGTGTTTCGCTCTGGTTCGGCCGCAATGAGGAAGGCGGCATCCGCTGTCCGTATCACGGCTGGAAATACGATGTGAACGGCCAGTGCATCGACGTGCCGTCGGAGCCCGCCGCGAGCGGCTACTGCAACAAGATCAAGCTGAAGTCGTATCCGCTCGTCGAGCAAGGCGGCGTGGTCTGGGTCTACATGGGACCGAAAGACGAACAACCGCCGCTGCCCGCATTCGAATTCTCGACCGTGCCGCAGAGCCAGTCGTTCATGAGCAAACGGCTGCAGGAATGCAACTGGCTACAGGCGCTCGAAGGCGGCGTCGATTCGAGCCACGTGTCGTTCCTGCATAGCGGCAGCCTCAACACGGACCCGCTGTTCAAGGGCTCGCGCGGCAATCAATACAATCTCTCCGATCTGAGCCCGGTGTTCGAAGTGGTGGAATCGGATGGCGGCCTCTTCATTGGCGCGCGCCGCAACGCCGAGGACGACCAGTACTACTGGCGCATCACGCCGTGGGTCATGCCCTGCTTCACGATGGTCCCGCCGCGCGGCGATCATCCGGTTCATGGCCATTTCTGGGTGCCCATCGACGATGAAAACTGCTGGGCCTGGAGCTTCGACTATCACCCGACGCGCGATCTCACCGAAGCCGAAGTGCAGGCGATGAAGGACGGCAAGGGCATTCACGTGCGTTACATCCCGGGCACGTATATTCCGCTGCAGAACAAGACCAATAACTATCTGATGGACCGCGCCGCACAGAAGGCCGGCGTCACGTATAGCGGCGTGGAAGGCATCGCGATGCAGGATGCATCGCTTCAGGAGAGCATGGGGCCGATTCAGGACCGCACGCGCGAGAATCTGGTGTCGACGGACAACGGCATCATCATGGTGCGTCATCGCTTGATGAAGGCAGCGCGGGCGCTCGCGGAGAAAGGCATCGAGCCGCCAGGACGGGATCCGGAATCGCAGAAGGTTCGCTCGGTCGCGATCGTCCTGCATCGCGAAAAGCCCTTCAAGGAAGGCGCGCACGATGCGCTTCATGCAGAAGCGGGCAAGGCCCACACCACTATCTGACGAGGACGCGCGCGGTTGGTGATGCACCACGCGCCATTCACGCATGAACGAAATACACGGATACGGCGAAGGCTCGCGCACATTCAAGGCCGCGGTTGCGGTCGAGCCGTCGCGCACGGAGATTCAGACGTTCGAAAGGCCGGGCATCACCTCATCGACGGGACTCTTGCGCGTCGCGATCACGGGTGTCTGCGGCAGCGACGGTCCTTACTATCGTCAATTGCCGCAAAGCCGGGGCCCCCTGATTCTCGGGCACGAAACAGTCGGGCATATCGAAGAAGCAGGCGAACTCGCGCGCGCACGCTGGGGCCTGAAAGAAGGCGATTACGTCGCGCTCGAGGAGTACGTGCCGTGCGGCCATTGCGAGTACTGTCTGTCGAACGAGTTCCGTCTTTGCGATGCCACCGACTGGCGTCTGAACGGCCTTCGATACGGCGCGACGGGCTTGCGCACGGCACCGGGTTTCTGGGGCGGTTTCAGCCAATACCAGTACTTGCAGTTGAACACCGTGTTCCATCGCGTGCCGTCGAACGTCGCGCCGAAACATGCGGCGCTCGCGCTGCCGCTTGGCAACGGCATCGAATGGGCCTATCTGCAAGGCGGCGCGGGGCCGGGTCAGGCGGTCGTGATTCAGGGACCGGGACAGCAGGGGCTATCGTGCATCGTCGCGGCGCGTGAAGCGGGTGCGGCCAAAATCATCGTGACGGGGCTATCGACGAAAACCGATCGCGAACGTCTCGAACTCGCGAAGCGTCTCGGCGCGGATCACACCATCGAGGTCGATCAGGAAGACGTGCTCGAACGCGTCGCCGATCTGACCGGCGGGGCGATGGCCGATCTCGTCATCGATTGCGCATCGGGCGGCCCGGCCACGGTCACGTCGGCGATCCAGCTCGCACGCAAGCGTGGCACCATCGTGCTCGGTGGCCAGAAGCGCGTGCCGATTCCCGAATTCAATAGCGACATGATCATCGCGCGTTTTCTCACGTTGAAAGGCATGCGCGGACATAGCTATCAGTCGGTCGAGCTCGCGCTGCAACTCATCGCCGCGAATCGTCATGATGTCACGCAGATGAGCACTCACACTTTCGGCCTGAACGACACCGATCTCGCACTGCGCACCTTGCAGGGCAATGGCGTCGAAGGCGCGATTCACATGACGATCGATCCATGGAAGTGACGATGCCAGGCCATCGCGCGCCCTCGGAGGTGCGCTTCAGGGTCCGTTCGACGAATTCCGCGCCCCGCCGCATCAGGGTCATTGCGCTTACGGATGACGATGCGGAGGTGAGAAGATGCACCGAACGCGCGCACACCGATGTCCAGTTCGTGCGTGCAAGCGAGCTGGCCGCATTGCTGCAGACCGAGGGCGCGGACGCGGCGAGCATCCTGCGCAGCGTCGATGCGAACACGTCCGCGCTGGATGCGTGGCTCGGCGCGCCGGACCTGGTCGTGATCGCGGGTCGCGAAGGCGACGATGCGCAAGCGGGCGCGGTTGCGGCAAAGGCCTATCGCAGCCGCGGCGTGACGGTATCGGGCGTGATCGGCCCTTCCGACGACGACAACAAGCGCGCTGGCACCGCCGAACTGTTGCGCCCTCATTGCACGATGCTGATTCTTCCCGTGAGCGCGGGCTATCTGGAAGATCTGCTCGCCGCGCTCGGCGCATGAAAAACGAAATTGTCCGTGCGTGTTCGCGCGGACCTGCAGGAGACGAGGCTTTGAAGCAAGACATCAATCGATGGTGGACCGTCGTCGGCGGCGCGCTGTGCCTTTCTGTCGGCGCGGGCGTGATATCGGCGTTCATGTTCGGCACGTTCATCAAGGCGATCGCCGCTGAAAATGGCTGGAGCCGCGCACAGGTATCGCTCGGCCTCACCATCTTCGAGTTCGCGATGGGACCGGGCACCATTGTGCTCGGATCGCTGATCGACCGCTTCGGCGTGCGCCGTCCGACGATGCTGTTCCTGTTGCTGTTTGCGGCATCGATCGCGCTCGTGGGCGTGATTCCCGTTTCGCTCGCCCTCTTCTGTCTCGTGTTCGCGATGGTCGGCTTCTTTGCGCCGGGCAGCAACGCTTTGCCGTATGCGAAGGTGGTCTGCGCGCGTTTCGATCATCGGCGCGGATTGGCGCTCGGCCTGACGGTCGGCGGCACGGCTATCGGCGCGATGTTGATGCCGCAATACGCCGGCTATCTGCTCCGTCATTTCGGCTGGCGCACGGGTTATCTCGGTGTTGCCGCGCTGATGGCCGTGCTGTCGATTCCCGCGCTGTACTTTCTGGTGAAGATGCCGCCTGGCGTCGATGAATCGATCTCGCGCCGCGCACGCGAAGCGCACGCCGATCTGCCTTCGCTCTGGACGATCTTCCGTCACGACCGCACGTTCCGTTTGCTGGGCATCGCGATCTTCTGCATGTCGGGCGTGCTGCTCGCGTTGTTGTCGCAACTCGTGCCGATGATGACCGATCGCGGTGAAAGCGTGCGCGCGGCCGGGACGATGCTGTCCATCGCGGGGCTTGCGTCCGCTGTCGGACGCCTGTTCGCGGGCTATCTGATGGATCGCGTGCATGCGCCGTATGTCGCCGCGATGTCGTTTGGTTTGACGCTATGCGGCGTGCTCATTCTCGCGGCCGGTGCGACCGGCGATGCGGCGATGATTGCCTCCGCGATGATCGGAGTGAGTATCGGGGCCGAGGCCGACATCATTACGTTTATCGTGAGCCGTTACTTCGATTTGCGACTCTTTGGCCGCGTTTGCGGCGGGATGTGGGCGTGTTGGGGATGGGGCGCGGGGATCATGATTTTCCTTTCCGGGCTTTGTTATGACCTCACGCATTCTTATCATCTGGCTTTGTGGGTGTTTTCCGGGCTTGTTGCATTGTCGGTGGTTTCGATCATAAGGCTCGGGCCTTATGGTTATCCCGAGCAGGGGGATCCTCGCAAAGCTTTGAACACCGCTTCGGGTGTTGGGGCCGAGGGGTCGGTTGAGGTGAATTCGTGATTTGGGGTTTGGGGTTTGGTTTTTTTATTCGCCGGATCCCGT
>NZ_CAJMZL010000020.1:0-142920 GCF_905220305.1 Caballeronia sp. J97
CCGCGCATTGAACCCGACCGCCGCGCCGAGCTATGGAGTGCCGGGCGATGAGTGAGATGACGAGCCGCGATCTGCTCGAACGGCTGATCGGCTTCGCGACGGTCAGCCGCGATTCGAATCTCGCGCTGATCGAGTTCATTCGCGACTGCCTCGCGCAGTTCGACGTCGAAAGCGAGCTGTTCTATAACGCGGAGCGCACGAAGGCGAATCTGTTCGCGACGATCGGGCCGCGCGATCGCGGCGGCATCGTGCTTTCGGGGCATACGGATGTCGTGCCCGTCGACGGACAGGCGTGGACCGTCGATCCGTTCACGCTCAGCGAGAAAGAAGGGCGGCTCTACGGACGCGGCACGGCGGACATGAAGGGCTTTCTCGCATCGGTGCTGGCGGCCGTGCCGATGTTCGTCCAGAGCGAACTGAGGGTACCGGTGCATCTCGCGTTCTCCTACGACGAGGAAGTCGGATGCCTCGGCGTACGGCCGATGCTCGCGGAACTGGAGAAGCGGACGCACAAGCCCGTGCTGTGCCTGATCGGTGAGCCGACTTCGTTGAAGCCGGTGCTCGGCCACAAGGGCAAGCTCGCGATGCGCTGCTGCGTGAAGGGCGCGCCTTGTCATTCCGCGTATGCTCCGTATGGCGTGAACGCCATTCAATATGCGGCGCGGCTGATCAATCGTCTGGAGGACATCGGCGATCGACTCTCGCAACCCGCGCATCACGATGAACGTTTCGATCCGCCTTACTCGACCGTGCAGACGGGCACGATCAAAGGCGGCCGCGCGCTCAATATCGTGCCGGCCGAATGCGAGTTCGACTTCGAAGTGCGCGCGCTTCCGGGCTTCGACGCCAACGAGGTCGCCGACGACTTGCAGACATACGCGCGAGCCGAACTGCTGCCGAAGATGCGCGCGGTGAAGACCGATACCGACATTCGCTTCGAACCGCTCTCCGCGTATCCGGGCCTCGCGACGCCGCCCGACAGCGAAGCAGCGCGACTGCTCGCATTGCTCAGCGGCTCGTCGGAATTCGGCACGGTGGCATTCGGCACCGAAGGCGGCCTGTTCGATCAGGCCGGCATACCGACCGTCGTATGCGGTCCCGGCAGCATGGATCAAGGGCACAAGCCCGATGAGTTTCTGACGGTCGAACAACTTCAAGACTGCGACGCGATGCTGATACGGCTCGCGCATCATCTCTCGACACTAGCCTGACATTTCAAACGCCGCTGGCGAAGCCGACGCATCGCGCGTCAGGGCATCGCTTTGCCGCGCACAAACAGGAGACGACTTTGACTACTGCGCAACGCAATGCTTCTGCGCTGATCGAGAAGCACACCATCGGCTATGTGCCGCCCGAGGATCGCCACGGCAAAGTGCGCGACCTGTTCACGTTATGGTTCGGCGGCAATATCGCGCCTTTGCCCATCGTGACGGGCGCGCTCGGCGTGCAGATCTTTCATCTGAACCTGCTGTGGGGCATCGTTGCGATCATCGTCGGGCAGGCGGTCGGCGGCGTGCTGATGGCGCTGCATTCCGCGCAGGGGCCGCAAATGGGCATTCCGCAAATGATCCAGAGCCGCGCGCAGTTCGGTTCGTGGGGCGCGCTGCTCGTGACCGTCATCGCGGGCGTGATGTACGTGGGCTTCTTCGCGTCGAATATCGTGCTCGCGGGCAAATCGCTGCACGGCATCGAGTCATCGGTATCGGTGCCGGTGGGCATCGTGATCGGCGCAATGGGATCGGGACTGATCGGCATCATCGGATACAGGTGCATTCATATCCTGAACCGGATCGGAACGTGGGTGCTCGGCATCGGCATTTGCATCGGCTTCGGTTACATCCTTACGCATATCTCGACCGGTGATTTCCTGACGCGCGGCGGCTTCAACATCGCCGGCTGGCTCGCGACGGTGTCGCTCTCGGCGCTCTGGCAGATCGCGTTTGCACCTTACGTGTCCGACTATTCGCGCTACTTGCCCGCGAACGTGCGCGTCGCGTCCACCTTCTGGGCGACGTATCTCGGCTGCACGATCGGCTCGACGCTCGCCTTCGTGTTCGGCGCGGTCGCGGTGCTGGCGGTGCCGCCGGGCGCCGACGCTATGGACGCCGTGAAGCTCGCCACCGGACCGCTCGGCCTGCCGATGCTCGTGCTGTTCCTGTTGAGCGTGATCAGCCACAACGCGTTGAATCTCTACGGCGCGGTGCTCGCGGTGATCACGTCGCTGCAGACCTTCGCGTATCGCTGGATTCCTACGGCGAAGGCGCGCGCGGTGTTGTCGGTCGTGATCCTCGTCGCATGCTGCTATGGCGCGATCGGCGCATCGACCAACTTCGTCGCGAATCTCGTCGATCTCGTGCTCGCATTGCTCGTCGTGCTGGTGCCGTGGACGGCGATCAATCTCATCGACTTCTATGTGATCCACAAAGGCAAGTACGACATCCAGTCGATCTTCCAGGTTGACGGCGGCATTTATGGGCGTTTCAATCCGCAGGCATTGATCGCGTATGCGATCGGCATCGCCGTGCAGATTCCGTTCATGAACACGCCGATGTATGCCGGTCCGGTGCCGAAGTATCTCGATGGCGCGGATCTGTCGTGGGTCGTCGGCTTGCTGCTGACGTCGCCGGTTTATTACTGGCTCGCGTCGCGCGATACGAGTTATCGGCGCAGGCAGAACGGTGCGCGCGTGGCGTCGAATGCAGCGCGATAAGCGACGGCATCCTCGAAACATCGCGCGCTGCGGGCTGACGAACACGGGCGTTTCATCGGCGCGGCCGTACCGGGAGCTTCATGCCTGCGCCTGCGACGACCGCAAATGCATGCCCAGCGCGCGCCGCGCGCTCAACGCGAGCAGCGCACACGACATTGCATTGAAGAGAAACAGCCCGCTCGGTCCGACGATCGTCATCAACGCCGACGCCAACGCCGGGCCGGTCATGCCGCCGAACGAGAACAGCACGAGCAGCAATGCCGAAATCGCGACGCGATGATGCGCCTCCGTGCGATCCTGCACGTGCGACACGATCAGCCCGTACTGCGTGAACGTGACGGCCACGTAGACGAGCGTCGCGACCCAGGTGATCGCGCGCACGTCGAAGCAGAAGAGCACGAGGCTCAGCGCAGCCGAAATCGATGCCGTGTAATACACGAGACGCCGCCGGTCGACTCTGTCGGAGAGGCGGCCCATCGGCCATTGCGGCACGAGCGCGCCGATCAGCGCGACGCCCATGAAGGTGGCGAGCTCGCTCGTCGTGAAGCCCGCGCGTTCGAGGTAGACGGGCATCATCGCGTAGAAGCTGCTGTAGATGAAGCCCGCGAGAATGCAGCCGGGCACCGCGAGCGGCGCTGAAACCATCATCTCGCGCACGCTTTCCCGCCAGGTGCGCGCGGGCACGCGATGCAGCGATTCGTCGGCGACCTTCACGGGCCAGCCTTCGAGCAAGGTCACCGGCATCACGGCGGCGGCGAAGAGCGCGGCGGCCATCGAGAACTGCTGCCCGCCCGAGCCCGCGCCGACATTCAGCAGAAACTGCCCCGTGCCCACCGCGAGATAGTTGATGGCCGCGTAGGAGCCGAAGACCTGCCCGCGCTTTTCGTTCTCGACGGTGCCGTTGAGCCAGCTTTCGATCGACGTGTAGAGGCCCATGAACGCGAAGCCGGTCAGAAGACGCACGGCGCCGAGCGTCCACGGCGACTGGGCGGCGCCGAACGCGAGCGCGAGTATGGACGCCGCCGCCGAGAACGCGACGAACGTCCGATGCTGCCCGATGCGGTCGATGAGCCTGCGATTGAACACCGCGCCGAGTATGAACCCGGCGTAGTAGCACGACTGGATCAGGCCGATGACGATCGTCGGATAGCCCGATTGCAGAATGCGCAACGGGATCAGCGTCTGGAACAGGCCGTTGCCGACGATCAGCAGCGCGTAGCTGCACAAAAGTCCGGCCAGCGCCCGGTAGCTGCTGCCGGCGACGCCGTGGACGTGCGGCGCGGCATCGGGCGGCGCGGCGGCCGCGGGCGGCGTCTGCCGGCCGAAGAGCTTGGCTTCGCTGAGGGGCCCGGTGCGCGCGACGGTGGGCGCTTCCAGATCCGGGTTCGTTTCCTCGTTTGGAGCCTGGTTCGACTCACTTCGTGTCTCGTATGGATCGCTTGCCTGATCGTCTGCAGCTGCGTCTTCGATTTTTGACATGACACCCTTGAAGGTCGCTCTGGTGATTCCGGTTTCGGCCCGCTTGCGCTTCGGCCGGCGCGCCCGAATGACGATGGTAACCGGCACCGGCCGTATCCGATGTTCGAATTTGTTTCCTGATGCTTTTGCTCATCCGCGCGGCCGGCCGATGCGCCGCGCCGAGACCTGTCACAATCGCAGTCTCCGACGTTTCTCGACGATGCGGTCGGGATTGCGATTTGCCGGGCCGTGTCATCCGACAGCGGCGTGCGAGGCGCGCCGCGCGTTTTTCTCCCATCACAAGGAGCAAGCGATGCCAACGATGCAGGCAGTGCAGGTAACGAAAGCGAATGGTCCGCTGGAAGTTGTCGAGCGCGACGTGCCGGAGCCGCCCGCCGGACACGTCCTGATCAAGGTGCAGGCGTGCGGGATTTGCCACAGCGATTCGCTCACCGTCGAAGGGCTTTGGCCAGGCCTGCAGTTTCCGCGCGTGCCGGGTCACGAGATCGCCGGCGTGATCGACAAGCTCGGCGCGGGCGTGGAAGGATGGGAGAAGGGGCAGCGCGTCGGGGTGGGCTGGCACGGCGGGCATTGCGGCCATTGCGAGCATTGCCGCCACGGCGACTTCGTGCTTTGCCAGCGCGCGCTCGTGCCCGGCATCAGCTACGACGGCGGTTACGCGGAATACATGGTGGCGCCGCAGGAAGCGCTCGCGCGCATGCCCGACGACCTCTCCGATGTCGATGCCGCGCCGCTCCTTTGTGCGGGCATCACCACCTTCAATGCGCTGCGCAATAGCGGCGCGCGCGCGGGCGATGTGGTCGCGGTGCTCGGCATCGGCGGGCTCGGTCATCTCGGCGTGCAGTTCGCGCGCAAGATGGGCTTCGAGACGGTGGCCATCGCACGCGGACAGGACAAGGCGCCGCTCGCGAAGCAGCTCGGCGCGCATCATTACGTCGACAGCGAATCGCAGAATGTGGCCGACGCGCTCAAGGCGCTCGGCGGCGCGCGCGTGATTCTGGCGACGGCGACGAGCGGCAAGGCGATGAGCGCGACCCTCGGCGGGCTCGGGCTGAACGGCAAGCTGATCATGGTCGGGATATCGGAGGAGCCGGTCGAGGTGCCGATCACGCAGTTCATCATGGGCCGCAACTCGGTGCAGGGCTGGCCGTCCGGCACCGCGGCGGATTCGCAGGAAACGCTGGCGTTCAGCGCGCTCTCGGGCGTGAAGCCGATGATCGAGGAATTTCCGCTGACGCGCGCGGGCGAGGCGTATGAACGGATGATGAGCGGCAAGGCGCGCTTCAGGGTGGTGTTGACGCCGGGCAAGTGAAGGGCGGCGCGAGTTGCGGGGTGGTTGAACAAGCCGCGAAGCTCCGCGAGCCGGGGCTTGCCGCGTGGGCTTTCGGCTTTTTTCGGCGGAGGCATCCCCCGCCGACTAATCCCCCTCGCTCGTCAGCAGACACCAGATCGCGAGAAACGGCACATCGCCCGATCGCATCGCATGCGGATTTTTGCGAACGTTATGAATCCCGCCGCCGATGCCCGGATCGATCCATTCGCCGCCGTCCTGCCGGAACTCGCCGGCCGTGAACAGCACATAGGCTTCCTCGGGCGGATGGCTGTGGTCCGGATAGCGCGTGCGCGGCAGCATCAGCGAGAAGCCCAGTTGCACGTCATAGCGGCTCTCCGCGCCGCCAGGACCGCAGATCATCCCGTGAACGTGCGCCTCGATGTAGCCGTCGCTGCCGTTCATGCCCGACGAACGGCGCGACCATCCGATATCCGGTTCGAGCGCCTTGATCACGCGCGCGGCGGCGCCGAAGCCGGTGTCGTCGTCGATGAAAGGCGCGAGCGTCGCGTCGAGCCACTCGCATGCGGGATAGCGCGTGCGACGCCGCGCGCCGTCGTCCGATGGCGTGCGCAGCCGCTCGAACACGCGCGCCGCGACGTGGCGTCCCGCTTCGGGCAACGTCTCCGACCGAAACAGCTTCTCCGCAATGTCGATGAAAGTCGTCACGTTTTCCGGACGTTGGTTCATGCAGCGCTCCCTGGCGAACAGGTGCCTCGATTCTCCATCACAACCATCCGGTTTCAAAACCGCATGCCGTGAGCGGCACGCAGCCGTGCTCGGTCAGCACCACTTGTTGTTCGAGCTTGACGCCCTGACTTCCGCCTTCCGCGCCGATATAACTTTCGACGCAAAGCGTCATGCCGATTTCGAAGCGGCCATCGTAACCCGCGCTGTCCCAATCGATCCGATGCGCGATCGCCGGATATTCGTCGACCATGCCGATGCCGTGCGCCACGCAGCTATATCGATTCTTCAGATACGGCTCGGGAATCGTCCACGCCTGCTCGGAGAACTCGCGGAACGTCATGCCGGCGCGCAGCAGCTCCATGTTGAAATGCACTTGCCAGTAGGCCAGTTCGTACAACCTGCGCTGCTCGTCCGATGGGCGCGCGTCGCCCACGATCCACGTGCGCGAGATGTCCGAGCAGTAGCCGTGCGGGCCGACCATGTCCGTGTCGAAGGCAAGCAGTTCGCCGTCGCGCAGCACGCGCGACGAACACTCGTGCATCCACGGATTGGTGCGCTCGCCGGACGCGAGAAGCCGCGTCTCGATCCACTCGCCACCGTGACGGATATTCTCGAAGTGGAGATGCGCCCATAGCTCATGCTCGGTCATGCCGGGCCGAAGTTCGCGACGCATGCGCTCGATGCCTCGCTCGCACGCACGCAGCGATTCGCCGATCAGCACGAGCTCGCCCGCCGATTTGATGGCGCGGGCGTCTTCCATCATCGCCTGACCGTCCAGCAGCGTGATGCCGCGCTTCATGAGTAGCGACGTGCCGATCGGATCGAGCCGGTCGACCGCGAGCCGGCAGTCGCCGCGACCATGCGCGCGCAATACGTCGACGATCTCGTTCGCCCAGACTTCGGCGCGGCGCTCGGCCTCGTGGCCCGCGTTGAAGTAGATCCAGCTCACCGCGCCGCGCATTTCGACGTTCAGTTCCATCTCGTCCCACACGTGCTCGCAGCCATGAAACTCCCACGCGACGATACGGCCATCGGCGAACACCATGATGTAGCGCGACGGATTGCGTGCGGTCCAGATCTGCATGTTCGATGTGTCCGTCGCATAACGGATGTTGACGGGGTCGTACAACAGAATCGCGGGACATTCATGCCGCTTCAGTTGCGCGAGCACGCGCGCGAGCCGATAGTTCCGGACGTCGCGCCGTGTGCGCGCATCGTCTTCGATAAGCTGCCCTTCCGCCATGTGCGTATCACCTCACAGTTCGAGCACGAGGTCCGAGGTCGGACGGCTGCAGCACAGCAGGCGCAGTCCCTTCTGAATTTCCCTGTCGCGGATGCCGCCGTTGTGTTTCATGTCGACGGTGCCTTCGAGCACCCTGGTCTTGCACGTCCCGCATATTCCCTGACTGCACGACGACGGAACGGCGACGCCCGCTTTCTTCGCCGCCGACAGCACGGTCTGCGATGCGTTCATCGTGAATGACCTCGATGAGCGCGAGAGTCTGACTGTGAAGGTCTCCTGGCCCGCAGCGATTTCCGTCGCAGGCGCCGGGACGACGCCCGCGCCGATGTCGAAGCTTTCCTGGTGATAGCGCCCCGGATCATGGCCGCCTTCGTGAAGCAGCGCGCGCACCGCGCTCATGTATCCGGCCGGGCCGCAGGTGAAGACTTCGCGCTCGCGATAATCGGGCGCCCATTGCGACAGCAGTTGCAGACCGAGGCGGCCGATCGGACCGTTCCACTGTGCGGCATCGCCGATGCCCTCGCACACGAAAAACACGCGCAGGCGAGGCGAGCGTTTTGCGAAGCGCGCGAGTTCCTCGCGGAACACGATATCGGCGGGCGTGCGCGCGCTATGAATGAACACGATGTCGCGGTCCAGCCCGAGATCGATGCTCGCGCGCGTCATCGACATCAACGGTGTGACGCCGGAGCCGGCGGACAGGTACAGCGATTTCGTCGCGGGCGCGATAGTCGGCGTGAACGTGCCGGAAGGTCCGTATGCGCGAAGCTGGCTACCGGGCTTCATGTTGTCGTGAAGCCAGTTCGACATGATGCCGCCAGGCACGCGCTTCACCGTGATGGAGAGCAGGAACGGGCGCGTGGGCGCGGAAGAAATCGTGTAGCAGCGCTCGACCGATTGCCCTTTCACCATCGCCGAAACGGTCATGAACTGGCCTGGCTCGAAACGCACGGGCAAGCCGTCGGCGGTGCGGAACTCGAAGCTCTTGATATCGTGCGTTTCGTCGACGACGCGGCAACACGTCAGCGTCTGCTGCTCGCCGCTCGGCCAGAGCCGGCCGCCGTGTTCCCAGATGGCGGTATCGGCGAAGCGATCGTCGAGATCGGGTGCGGGAACGAAGAATCGGTCTACGGAGTTCATGGCGCGGAAACACGATGAGGGCGATGAGCGCAGTATTGGTTCGCCCGAAAACACCGTCAACGCGCTTTATTTTCCGCGTTCCATTACTTCACGTTATGCGTCAGCCATCCACCGGCTCGGCCGGCGTTTCGAGGTTGAGCTGATAGAACGCCGCATCGAGCCAGCGGCCGAACTTGAATCCTGCTTCCGTGATCGTTCCCGAATGCGTGAAGCCGAGCCGCGTGTGCAGGCGGATGCTTCCCGCATTCGTCGCGTCGACACAGCCGACGAGCACATGCACCTGCGCTTGCCTCGCGCGCTCGATCAGTTCGCGCAACAGACGCTCCCCGAGCCCGAGCCCGCGGCAATCGCGATGCACGTAGACGCTGTGCTCCACCGTGTACTTGTAGGCGGGAAACGCGCGGAACGTGCCCCAGCTCGCGAAGCCGAGCAGCTTTCCCGAGGCATCGACCGCGCCCACGACCGGAAAGCCGCCCGCGCGTTTCGCCGCGAACCACGTCGACATGGCGGCGGCGGGGCGCGGCACGTAGTCGTACAGCGCGGTCGAGTTGACGATGGCGTCGTTCAAAATCTCGAGGATGGCCGGCGCGTGCTCGGCCTCGTTGCAGTCGATGAGGCGCACGTCGCGGGCTTCGGTGGTGTTCATGCGAGTTCCGTTGAGGCTGAAGATGAATCAGGTGGCGGGCGCGTCGCTGATCGCGAGAATGTAGCGCGCGGCCTTCGATGCCGGGTTGCTGAAGATGAGCGGCCGATCCAGCCGCATCGCGAGGCAATCGCCCTGCTGAAGCGCGTGAAGCGTGTCGCCGATCACGATATCGATGCGTCCGCTCATCACCCAGACTTGCTGATGCATCGCCGATTCGCGTCCGCCCGTCTCGTAGGCGACGCGCGCGCCCGGCGGAAAATCCACTTCGACCAATTGAAACGGCGACGGCCAGCCCGGAGGCGAAAGGTTTCGGCGCGTGTAGCCGGATTCCGGATCGCGCCATTTCAACTGCTGGCTGCGCCGCACTAGCGGCTCAACGGGCGCGCCTTCCTGCTCGCCGCCGAAGAGACTCGCGAGCGATACGCCGAGGCCCGCGGCCAGCTTGTCGAGCACGACGGCCGTCGGACTGGCCGCGCCGCGCTCGATCATCGAAATCATCGAGCGGCTCACGCCGCAGCGCGCCGCGAGCGCGTCGAGCGTGTAGCCGCGCGCGGCACGCAACTCGCGCACGCGCTCGGCGATGCGCTGGTTGATGTCGCTCTCGATGGCTTCGTCGGGCGATGGCTTTACGTTATCTAGCATAGTGGATGCAGTTTCCAGTAAATTAGATCACGATGTCAAGCAAAACGGGCTCCGCTGCACGAAAACAGCGGAGCCCGTCGACGCAAACTGCCGTCGATACCGATCAACCGTACACGGGGAAGCGCTTCGTCAGTTCGGCGACCTGCTCGCGCACGCGTTCCAGATTGCCCGCGTCTTCCGGGCTTTCCAGCACATCGGCGATGAGATTGCCGACGATCTCCGCTTCCTTCGTGCCGAAGCCGCGCGTGGTCATCGCGGGCGAGCCGAGGCGCACGCCGCTCGTGACGAACGGCTTTTCCGGATCGTTAGGAATCGCGTTCTTGTTGACGGTGATGTGCGCGGCGCCGAGCGCGGCCTCCGCGGCCTTGCCGGTGATCTTCTTCGCGCGCAGGTCGACGAGCATCACGTGGCTTTCCGTGCGGCCCGACACGATGCGCAATCCGCGCTTCACGAGCGTTTCGGCGAGCACGCGGGCGTTGTCGACCACGTTTTGCTGATACGTCTTGAATTCCGGCGACAGCGCTTCCTTGAACGCGACGGCCTTCGCGGCGATCACGTGCATGAGCGGGCCGCCCTGAATGCCGGGGAAGATCGCCGAGTTGATCTGCTTTTCGAACTCGGCCTTCATCAGGATCACGCCGCCGCGCGGGCCGCGCAGGCTCTTGTGCGTGGTCGTCGTGACGAAATCCGCGTGCGGCACGGGGTTCGGATACACGCCAGCCGCGATCAGGCCGGCATAGTGCGCCATGTCGACCATCAGATACGCGCCGACGCTCTTCGCGATCTTCGCGAGACGCTCGAAATCGATCTTCAGCGCGAACGCCGACGCGCCCGCGACGATCAGCTTGGGCTTGTGCTCGTTCGCGAGCTGCTCGGCCGCTTCGTAGTCGATGTCCTCAGCTTCGTTCAGACCATAGCTCACGACGTTGAACCACTTGCCCGACATGTTGACCGGCGAGCCGTGCGTCAGGTGACCGCCGTGCGCGAGGCTCAGGCCCATGATGGTATCGCCGGGCTTGAGCATCGCGAAGAACACGCCCTGATTGGCCTGCGAGCCGGAGTTCGGCTGGACGTTCGCGGCCTCGGCGCCGAAGAGCTGTTTCACGCGATCGATCGCGAGCTGCTCCACCACGTCGACATGTTCGCAGCCGCCGTAGTAACGCTTGCCGGGATAGCCTTCGGCGTACTTGTTGGTGAGTTGCGAGCCTTGCGCGGCCATCACGGCCGGGCTCGTGTAGTTTTCCGACGCGATCAGCTCGATGTGATCTTCCTGGCGTCGGTTTTCATCCGTGATGGCCGCCCAGAGTTCCGGATCGACGTTTTCAACGGTGCTGGCTGCGCGATTGAACATGATGGTTACCCATGTGAGAGAGAAGCGGGTTGCCGCGGGAACGCGTGACTGTCCCGTATTCCATCGAAAGCCGGCGCGCGCGGATAGAAGAATTTCGACATTGCGCTGGAATGCAGGCACCCGTCTGGTGCGCCCGCGCGTGCGCGCACGGCGGCCATGCCTCGCGTCTGTGCACGAATGCGCTTCGCGCACGCCGATCCCACGTATTTCCGGTGCTGGCACGCTTATCGCATAGAGCCTTTCAGGAGCCGGTGCAGCATCCGGTTTAGCAGTCACAATCTGGCAAATGGACGACTAGGGTTCCGGTCCGCATCGACGTTCGGTGCGCGACGCTGGTCCGAGAGTTGTCGACCTCGAACGAGGTTACACGGCGGGACAAAAGCCCGGGAGAGAACGCGATGCGTCGCGCCGCTCCTGCCGTCGATAACCGTTTCCTGCGAGGTCAACCTCATGCGCGTCCGTTTTCTCGTCGCTGCCGCCGTCGCTCTCTCACTCTGCTTTTCCACGCCTTCGTTCGCTCAGGCCCGCAAGGACTTCAAGGTCTGCTGGACCATCTATGCCGGCTGGATGCCGTGGGGCTATGCGAAGACGCAGGGCATCATGTCCAAATGGGCGAAGAAGTACGGCATCAATGTCGATGTCGTGCAGCTCAACGACTACATCGAATCGATCAATCAATACACCGCCGGCAAGTTCGATGGCTGCGCGATGACCAACATGGACGCGCTGACGATTCCGGCGACGGGCGGCGTGGACAGCACGGCGTTGATCGTCAGCGATTACTCGAACGGCAACGACGGCGTGCTCATCAAGGGCGCGGGCAAGAAGGTCGCCGATCTCAAGGGCCAGTCCGTCAATCTCGTCGAGCTTTCGGTGTCGCACTATCTGCTCGCGCGGGCGCTCGAATCGGCCGGCATGAGCGAGCGCGACATCAAGACCGTCAATACGTCCGATGCCGATATCTCCGGCGCATTCGCGACGCCCGCCGTTCACAACGCGGTCACGTGGAACCCGATGCTCGCCGATCTCAAGGCGAAACCCAACGTCACCGAAGTGTTCGATTCGAGCCGCATTCCCGGCGAGATCATGGACATGATGGTCGTGAACACGAAGACGCTGCACGACAACCCCGCGCTCGGCAAGGCGCTCACGGGCGCATGGTTCGAGATCATGCAGACGATGCACGGATCGTCGCCGGACAGCGAGGCCGCGCTCACGTCGATGGCGAAGGCGTCGGGCACCGATCTCGCCGGCTACAAGTCGCAGCTCTCGACCACCGCGCTCTTCTACACGCCGAAACA
This sequence comes from Caballeronia sp. J97, assembly GCF_905220305.1. NCBI lineage: Bacteria > Pseudomonadati > Pseudomonadota > Betaproteobacteria > Burkholderiales > Burkholderiaceae > Caballeronia > Caballeronia sp. J97. Next base: position 12,533 of record NZ_CAJMZL010000020.1, read on the forward strand.
GGCGCTCGACTTCGCGACGAGCCCGGACATGCCGAAGATCATGACGCGCGTCGCGCAGTTCTCGTTCGATCACGGTCTGCTCGGCAAGGGCGCGCCGAACGCGGGCGCGGTCGGCATGGCGTTCGACAACAACGTAGTCGTCGGCAGCAAGAGCAATCTGAAGCTGCGTTTCGATCCGACGTACGTGCGCATGGCCGCGCAAGGAAAGCTGTGATCGCCGCGGCATTCTGAAGAGGAGAGGCCCATGCGGCTCATCAACCGACATCCCGGCCGCACCGGCAGTCTGATGCTGTTGCTGTTGCCTTTCATCGTGCTCGTCGCGGTGTATTTCACCGGCTCGTCGCTGCGGCTGCAGGCGAATCCCGACGACAAGCTGTTGCCGTCCGCGACGCAGATGAAGAGCGCGCTCAACGAGTATGCGTTCACCGAAGACAAGCGCACCGGCGAGCATCTGATGCTGAGCGACACGCTATCGAGCATGAGGCGCCTCGGCATCGGGCTTGCGGCGAGCGCGGCCATCGCGCTCGTGTTCGGCATCGTGACGGGCAGCATTCCGCTCGCGGGCGCGACGCTGTCGCCGTTCATCACGGTGATATCGATGATCCCGCCGCTCGCCGTGCTGCCGATTCTGTTCATCGTATTCGGCCTCGACGAGTTGTCGAAGGTCGTGCTGATCGTGATCGGCATCACGCCGATGATGATCCGCGACCTGCAGCAGCGCACGCGCGAGATTCCCGAGGAGCTGTGGATCAAGGCGCAGACGCTCGGTGCGTCGAGCTGGACGCTGATCCTGCGCGTGATCGTGCCGCAACTGCTGCCGCGTCTTCTGATCGCGCTGCGGCTCGCGCTGTGCTCCGCTTGGCTCTTTCTGATCGCGGCGGAAGCGATCGCATCGACGGACGGGCTCGGCTATCGCATCTTCCTCGTGCGCCGGTATCTCGCGATGGACGTGATCCTGCCGTATGTCGCGTGGATCACGCTGCTCGCGTGGCTCATCGACGAAGCATTGCGCCGTCTCACGCAATGGGCGTTCCCCTGGTACAACGGAGGCCGCGCATGATCGAGATCCGCAATCTATGGAAGCAGTACGACGATCAGGTCGTGCTGGAGCGGCTCAATCTGCGTATCGCGGAAGGCGAGTTCTGCTCGATGGTCGGTGCATCGGGTTGCGGCAAGTCGACGTTCCTGCGTCTGTTGCTCGGACAGGAACGCCCGACGCGCGGTGAGATCCTGCTCGATGGCGAGCCGTTGCCGTCGGAGCCCGACGCGCATCGCGGTGTCGTGTTTCAGCGCTATTCGGTGTTTCCGCACCTGAGCGTGCTGCGCAACGTGATGCTTGGGCTGGAACTGCCGCATGCGCGCTTCACCGGACGGCTGTTCGGTGCGCGCAAGCGTCTTGCACGCGATGAAGCCGTCGCGATGCTCGCGCGCGTGGGCCTCGCCGATTCGCTCGACAAGTATCCGCATCAACTCTCCGGCGGCATGCAGCAACGCCTCGCGCTGGCGCAAGCGCTGGTGATGAAGCCGCGCGTGCTGCTGCTCGACGAACCCTTCGGCGCGCTCGATCCCGGCATTCGCCGCGACATGCACGAGTTGCTGACCGGCCTGTGGCGCGAAGCGAAGCTGACCGTCTTCATGGTCACGCACGACCTGAAGGAAGGCTTCACGCTCGGAAGCCGCGTGCTGGTGTTCGACAAGGTGCGCATCGACCCGCAGGCGCCGCAGGCCTACGGCGCGCGCATCACCTACGACATTCCGCTCGAACGCAACGGGGCGCGCGCATCGCAAGCGGCGCCGGAGATGCCGCCGCTGCTCGCCGTGCCCGCATGAACGAAAGGACAAACACACATGAACGAAACCTTGCTCGAAGAAACGATTCCCGGCGGCGGTCATGCGTCGCTGATCGTGAAGCGCGGACAGTCGCTGCGCCTGACCGATGTGTGCGGCGGCGCGAACGTCGCCATGCTGCTTTTCAATGCCGCTGAAAAGAGCGAGCGCCTGAATCTGCCCGACACGCTCAAATGCCAGCACACCGCGAAGCTCACAAAGGGCCATTGTCTCTATTCCGACATGGGCCGCGTGCTCGCCGCGATCGTCGCGGATACCTGCGGATGGCATGACAGCCTTGCCGGCGTGTCGGATGCGGCGGAAGTATTCGCGAAGTACGGCGAAGGCCGCTATCAGGAGTTGCGCAATGCGTTCTATCGCAACGGCACGGACAACCTGCTCGTCGAGCTCGGCAAATGGGGACTCGGCATCCCGGATCTGCTGATGACGCTGAATCTCTTCAGCCGCGTCGACGTGACCGATGCGGGCGCGCTGAACTTCGTTCAGGGCAATTCGCAGGCGGGCGATCACATCGAGTTGTATGCGCCGATGAACACGCTCGTCGTGCTGACGGCGATCCAGCATCCGCTCGATCCGAATCCCGAGTACGCGCCGAAGCCGGTGAAGCTCACGCTCGGCAACGCGTCGCCTGAAGTCGCGGAGATCTGCCGCACGTCGTGCGATGAAAACACGCGCGGCTTCATCAACACCGAACGATTCTTTCTCTGAGCGACGAGGCGCGCATGACGACATCCACACTCACCGCGAGCACGCTCGACCCGGCCAGTGCGATCTTCCGCGAAACCTTGCCTGCGGGCGAGCCGTGGCTCAAGGAGCTGAAGGCAGGGCAGACGCTGCGCATTCGCGATGTCGAAGGCAATCAGGCCATCGACACGCTGTTCTACAGCGCTGCAAATCCGCGCGAGCGCTACGATGCGCAGCGCACGCTGCGCCGCCAACAGAGCCTCTATCTGACGACGGGCACCGTGCTCTATTCGAATCTCGGCAATCCGATGCTGACCATCGTCGCCGATACGTGCGGCCGGCACGATACGCTCGGCGGCGCGTGCGCGCAGGAAAGCAACACCGTGCGCTATGCGCTGGAGAAGCGCTACATGCACAGTTGCAGAGATAACTACCTGCGCGCGTGCGCGCACGATGGCCGTCTCTCGAAGCGCGATATCGCCGCGAACATCAACTTCTTCATGAACGTGCCGGTGACGTCCGAAGGCGGCCTCACGTTCGAGGACGGCATTTCCGGCGCGGGCAAGTATGTCGAATTGCGCGCGCGGATGGACGTGATCGTGCTGATCTCGAACTGCCCGCAACTGAACAATCCGTGCAACGCCTACAACCCGACGCCGGCGGAGCTGACGATATGGAACTGAGCACTTTGCGCCGCTGGCTCTACACGATCATGAAAGCACGCGCCCAACGCCTGCTGCCGACGGATCGCCGCCCGAAGTACTGAAGGCACCGAACGCCGACCTGCCGGGGACGACCCCGGCATGCATGCCCACGTGGCGGGACGGCCCGCCCACGCATTGAACATCCGATCATGTTCGACAAAGTCCTCATCGCGAATCGCGGCGCGATCGCATGCCGCATTGTGCGCACGCTGCGCGAGCTGAACGTCCACGGTGTCGCCGTCTATAGCGAAGCGGATCGCGCGAGCCGCCACGTCAGCCTCGCCGATACGGCCTTCAGTCTCGGCGACGGCGCCGCGAGCGCCACCTATCTCGACATCGCGAAGATCCTCGCCATCGCACGCGAACAAGGCGTGCAGGCGATTCATCCGGGCTACGGCTTTTTGTCGGAGAACGCCGCGTTCGCGGAAGCGTGCGAAGCGGCGGGCATCGCGTTTATCGGGCCGACGCCCGCGCAACTGCGCGCATTCGGCCTCAAGCATACGGCGCGCGCGATCGCCGGCGAGCAGGGCGTGCCGATGCTCGAAGGCACGGGTCTCGTCGACGATATCGGCACGGCGCTCGACGCGGCGCGACGCATCGGTTATCCGGTGATGCTGAAGAGCACGGCGGGCGGCGGCGGCATCGGCATGCGCGTGTGCCGTGCCGACGACGAACTCATCGCGCAGTTCGATATCGTCAAGCGGCTCGGGCAAAGCAATTTCAGCGACGCCGGCGTGTTTCTGGAGAAGTACATCGAGCGTGCGCGGCATCTCGAGGTGCAGGTGTTCGGCGATGGTCGCGGCAATGCCATCGCGCTCGGCGTGCGCGACTGCTCGGTGCAGCGTCGCAACCAGAAGGTGCTGGAGGAGACGCCCGCGCCGAATCTGCCCGAGGGCATGGAAGACGCGCTCTGCGATGCCGCGATCCGGCTCGCGCGAGCCGTCTCGTATCGCTCGGCGGGCACGGTCGAATTCGTCTACGACAGCGATGCGAAGCGCTTCTATTTTCTCGAAGTGAACACGCGTCTGCAGGTCGAGCACGGCGTGACCGAACAGGTATGGGGCGTGGATCTCGTGCGCTGGATGATCGAGCTTGCGGCGGGCGTGTTGCCGCCGCTCGATACGCTTGCCCGCGATTTGCAGCCGCGCGGACATGCGATCCAGGCGCGTCTGTACGCGGAAGATCCGGGCCGCGATTTCAAGCCGTGTCCGGGGCTGCTGACCGACGTATCGTTTCCGTCGTCCGATGGGCGCGCGCTGCGCATCGACACATGGATCGAAGCCGGTTGCGACGTGCCGCCGTGGTTCGATCCGATGCTCGCGAAGCTGATCGCATGGCAGCCCACGCGCGACGAAGCGCGCCACGCGCTGGATGCCGCGCTCGAAGCGACGCGCATCTACGGCGTCGAAACGAATCGCGCCTATCTGCGGCAGATTCTCGCCGATGCGCCTTTCGCGAGCGGCCATCCGTGGACGCGCTGCCTCGAAGGCTTGCGCTATCGCGCATCGACGATGGAAGTGCTGAGCGGCGGCACGCAGACGACGGTGCAGGATTATCCGGGGCGTCCGGGTTACTGGGCCGTGGGCGTGCCGCCGTCCGGACCGATGGACGATCGCGCGCTGCGCCTCGGCAATCGCCTGCTCGACAACGACGACGATGCCGCCGCGCTCGAAATCACGATGAGCGGTCCGACGCTGCGCTTCAACACGGATGCGGTGGTCGCGGTGACGGGCGCGACGCTGCCCATCCTGCTCGACGACATCGTGCAGCCGATGAACACGACCTTCCTCGTCGCGGCAGGCTCGACGCTCGCGCTCGGCACGATCCGCGGCGCGGGCGCGCGGGCATATCTGTGCGTGCGCGGCGGGCTGGATGTCGCGCGCTATCTCGGCAGCCGCAGCACGTTCACGCTCGGTCAGTTCGGCGGGCATGGCGGGCGCGCATTGCGCACGGGCGATGTGCTGCATCTGCCCGCGCTGACGAATCACGATGCGGGTGCGGCGCTTGCAGACACACTCACGCATCGCCTGGACGACGTGCGCGTGCTGCGCGTGATCTACGGTCCGCACGGCGCGCCGGAATACTTCAGCGCGGCTTACATCGATCGCTTTCTGGATACCGACTGGGAAGTCCATTTCAATTCGAGCCGCACGGGCGTGCGTCTCATCGGTCCGAAGCCCGAATGGGCGCGTGCCGATGGCGGTGAAGCGGGCCTGCATCCGTCGAACATTCACGACAATCCGTATGCGGTCGGCGCGGTCGATTTCACCGGCGACATGCCCGTGATTCTCGGTCCGGACGGCCCGAGCCTCGGCGGCTTCGTGTGCCCGGTCACCGTGATCGAAGCGGATCTGTGGCAGATCGGCCAATTGAAGGCGGGCGACAAGGTGCGCTTCGTGCCCGTCGATGTCGCGGCGGCGCGCGCGGCGGCTTCGTCGTGGCCAGCGCCCGCAACGCCGGCCCGGGAAGCGCCGTTGCAATCGCCGATCGTATCCGACATCGGTGAAGGCGATGAGCGGCTCGTCGCGCGTCTTTCCGGCGACACGCATCTGCTGCTCGAAATCGGACCGCCCGAGCTCGATCTCGTGCTGCGTTTTCGCGGGCATGGCCTGATGCAGTCGCTCGAAGCGTTGCAGTTGCCCGGCGTCGTCGATCTGACGCCCGGCATCCGCTCGCTGCAGATTCACTATCAGCCCGAACGCCTGCCGCTCGACGCGCTGCTCGAACACGTCGCGACGGCATGGAAAGGCGTGCTGCTGCAAAAGGACTTGCGCGTGCCGTCGCGCGTCGTGCATCTGCCGCTGTCGTGGGACGATCCCGCGTGCCGGCTCGCCATCGACAAGTACATGACGACCGTGCGCAAGGACGCGCCGTGGTGCCCGAGCAATCTGGAGTTCATCCGCCGCATCAACGGTCTCGATGCAATCGACGACGTGAAGCGCGTGGTGTTCGACGCGAGCTATCTCGTGATGGGCCTGGGCGATGTCTATCTCGGTGCGCCGGTCGCGACGCCGCTCGACCCGCGTCATCGTCTCGTGACGACGAAGTACAACCCGGCGCGCACGTGGACCGCGGAGAACTCCGTCGGCATCGGCGGCGCGTATCTGTGCGTGTACGGCATGGAAGGGCCGGGCGGCTATCAGTTCGTCGGACGTACGTTGCAGATGTGGAACCGCTATCGCGAAGTCGCGGATTTCGCGGGACGTCCGTATCTGTTGCGCTTCTTCGACCAGATACGCTTCTACGAAGTCTCCGCCGACGAATTGCTGCGCATACGCGAGGCCTTTCCGTTGGGACGTTATCCGTTGAAGATCGAGGAGACAGAGTTGTCTCTCGCGGACTATCAGGCGTTTCTCGATCGCGAAGCGGATGACATCGCGCAGTTCCGCGCGCATCAGCAAACGGCGTTTTCGGCGGAGCGGCAACGCTGGCACGAAGCGGGCAGCGACGAAACCACGCTCGATGCACCCGTCGCCGAAGCTGAGATCGCGCCGCTCGCCGATGGTCAGATCGCCGTCGACAGCGAGATCGCGGGCAATCTGTGGCAAGTGCGCGTCGAGCGCGGCGCGAGCGTCGAGGCGGGCGATGTGCTCGTCGTGATCGAGTCGATGAAGATGGAGATCTCCGTCATCGCCCCGTGTGCGGGCACTGTCGGCGAGATCCACGTTGCGCCGGGCGCATCGGTGCGCGCGGGGCAGCGCGTCGCCGTGATCGAGCAGCGCGCATGACGCGCGCACTTCCTGACAACGCATCAAGGACATCATCGGACATGGATTCATTCGACTTGCGTCTTCCCGTTTTGCGCGCCGCGTATCGCGAAGGCCGCGCGACGCCGCGCGCGCTCATCGGCGCGTTGCGCGAGCGCGCCGCGATGCTGAACCCCGACTACCGGCTTTTCATTCATCTGCTGAGCGACGACGAAATCGAGCCCTGTCTCGCGGCGCTCGAAAGAAGCGACATCGACTCGCTGCCGCTCTACGGCGTGCCGTTCGCGATCAAGGACAACATCGATCTCGCGGGCGTGCCGACCACGGCCGCGTGCCCCGCGTTCGCCTACACGCCCGACCGCTCGGCGACGCTCGTCGCGCAGTTGATCGCGCTCGGCGCGGTGCCCATCGGCAAGACCAATCTCGACCAGTTCGCGACCGGGCTCAACGGCACGCGCTCGCCCTACGGCAAGTGCCGCAACAGCGTGCTCGCGGACTATCCGTCGGGGGGATCGAGCGCGGGGTCGTCGCTGGCGGTCGCGCTGGGTGTCGCGAGCTTCGCGCTCGGCACCGATACCGCCGGTTCGGGTCGCGTGCCGGCCGCGCTCAACAATCTCGTCGGCACGAAAGGGACGAAGGGCCTGCTGTCGACGGCGGGCGTCGTGCCCGCGTGCCGCACGCTCGATTGCGTGACGTACTTCACCGCGACCGCGAGCGAGGCGAGCGAACTGCTCGCGCTGACCGCGCGCCACGATCCCGACGACGCCTACAGCCGCGCGAATCCGCAATGGAACGACGCGGCGGCGTTCGGCACGATCGCGCGCTTTCGCTTCGGCGTGCCGCGTCAACTCGAATTCGCGGGCTGCGATGAAAGTCCCGCGCGCTTCGCCGGCGCACGCGCGGCGCTCGAAGCGATCGGCGGCGAGGCGGTCGAGATCGATTTCACGCCGTTCATCGACGCGGCGCGTCTGCTTTACGAAGGGCCGTGGGTTGCCGAGCGCTATTGCGTGACGGGCGCGCTGACGGAATCGCAGCCCGATGCCGTGCTTCCCGTGATTCGCGACGTGCTCGCGAAAGCGCCGGGCACGACCGCCGTCGATGCATTTCGCGCGCAATACAAGCTGCAGGCGCTGAAGCAGCGGTGCGATGCGGTGCTCGCCGATCTCGACTGCGTGCTGACGCCGTCGATTCCGCGCGCGGTCACGCTCGCTGAACTGGAGCGCGATCCGATCGGCGCGAATTCGCTGCTCGGGTATTACACGAACTTCATGAACCTGCTCGACTACGCCGCCGTCGCGACGCCGGCGGGCGTCATGAAGAACGGCTTGCCGTGGGGCGTGACGCTCTTTGGCCGCGCCTTCACGGATCAATATCTGCTGAGCGTCGCCGATGCGCTGCATCGCAAGCTCGCCGTGCCGTTCGTCGGCGGCGCGTCGCACGACACTGACGCGCCCCAACGCGTCGCGCGCGGTGACCGGATGAAGCTCGTCGTGTGCGGCGCGCATCTCGCGGGCCTGCCGCTGAACGGGCAATTGACCGCGCGCGGCGCGCGCCTCGTCGAAGCCATCGAGAGCGCGCCGCGTTATCGCCTGTATGCGCTCGCGGGCGGTGCGATCGCGCGGCCGGGCATGATGCGCGATGAAGCGAACGGCGCGGCGATCGCGGTCGAAGTGTGGGAGATGCCGAGCGCCGAAGTCGGCTCTTTCCTCGCGGGCATTGCCGCGCCGCTCGCACTCGGCAAGGTCGAACTCGCGGATGGAAGCTGGGAAACCGGCTTCGTGTGCGAGGCGCGGGGGCTCGAAGGCGCAATCGACATCACGCAATACGGCGGCTGGCGCGCGTGGCTGAATCGCGTCGTGTGAAGGTACCTTTTCACGACGCGGCGCGACTGATCTGCGTGAGCGCGAAGGCGTGACGCACGTCGAAGCCCAGCCGTTCGTACAGGGCGATGGCGCCTTCGTTGTGGCTGAACACATGCAGGAACGGCGTGTCGCCCCGCTCGCCGATTTGCTTGCGCAGGATATTCATGAGCCGTCCGGCGAGGCCGCGTCCGCGACAGCGTTCGTCGACGCATACGGCGCTGATCTCGACGTAACCGTCGATGGCCATGCGTTCTCCCGCCATCGCGATGAGCTCGCCCTGCTCGCGAATTCCGATGTAGCGGCCCATTTCGCGCGTGCGCTTGCCGAACGGCCCCGGTTTGGTTCGTTCCACGAGCGCGAGCATGTCGTCGACATCGGCGTGGCCGAGCGCGATCACGTCGCTGTCGTCGATGCTCTGCGTGAAGCGCCGTGTCGCGATCATCTGATTGATCGTGCCGACGTGCTTTGCCTGCAAGCCGTCGATGCCCGCGACCGTGTCCGTCGACAGGATCGCGACCTGCTCGCCGGGCCGCAGGAGCGCGTGCAGCGCGCGCCACGCATCGGGCGTTGCCGACGCGACCGCCGCGAACGGCGCGACCTCGGGATGGAAACGCCGCGCGAGCGCGTCGCCTTGGCCGAGATGCGCCTGTTTCGTGGTCAGCGCGCTCCAGATCGGGCGATCGAGTGCTGCGTGGGACGGACGGCTCATGTCTGCTCCGGATGCGAAGGGTGGTCGAATGTCGATCACTGTAGGCAAGTCGAAGTGTTCCGGCTATCGTCGGAAATGACATTTTTGAGGGCATTCGCGCCACCTGGTGCGTCAGGCTCAATGCGCTTCGTGCGCATCGGCGATGTGTGCCGGTCCGATCGACGGGGACGGCGGCGGCTCGTCGCGAGCGCGTGACGCCTCAAAACTTCTCCACCCACGGCCGCAGCTCGATTTCCCACGCCCATGCGCTGCGATGCTGGCGCAGCACATCGATGTAGGTTTGCGCGATGGCATCGGGATCGAGCGTGCTGTCCGGCGCGTCGGGCGGATCGGCGCGATGTTCGGAGCGCACGCCGCCGTCGATGACGAAATGCGCGACGTGAATGCCCTTCGGCGCCAGTTCGCGCGCGGCGCTCTGCGCGAGGCCTCGCAACGCGAACTTGCCCATCGCGAAGGGCGCGGACAGCGCGTAACCCTTGACGCCCGCGGTCGCGCCCGTCAGCAGGATCGCGCCTTTGGCCGCCGGAATCATGCGCCGCGCCGCGTGCTGGACCGCATGGAACGCGCCGAGCGCCGAGACGGCGACCGCCTGTTCGACCTCGCGCGCATCGAGTTCGGCGATAGGTCCGCGAACACGTCCGCTCGCGTTGTAGACCACGATTTCCGGCGCGCCGATGCGTGCCTCGGTTTCATCGAACAGCGTTGCCACTGCGCCGGCATCGGATGCATCGACGGGCAGCGCGATAGCACCGGTTTCATCGACGAGCGCCGATAGCTTGCCGACATTGCGCGCCGCGATAACGACAGGGATGTTCTCGGCGCGCAAGCGCCGTGCGAGCGAACCGCTGATGCCGGGTCCGGCACCGATGATGAGGGCGCTGCGGTAGGGAAGTGTGCTCATGGTTCACGCTCGGACGGAAGGTGGAACCGATGATAGCCGCGATGAGAAATCGGCGCGCGGATGCAAGTGCGGGGATTTATCAGTCTATTCATCCGCCGCGCTATTACCCCTTTCTAAAGCCAGAACGTAGCCACCCGCCCTGACGCCGCGAAAGGAGAAGGAAGCGCAATTGTTCCTTCTCCCGTCGACGATGCTGCTTCTTCAGACCTTCACGCCGTGCAGGAGGCTGCCGATGGCGTCGAGCGACTTCGTGACGTTGGTCAGATCGACCTTGGTGTACTGCGATGCATCGACCTGCGTCACGGGCGCCACGTTGATCTGCGGGCTGGCAAACGAGAATCCGGTGACCGAGTTGGCGTTGACGCCGTTGTTCTGGAAGATGCTCGCACCGCCGACGATGGCGCCCATTTCAGCGCGGCCCAGTTCCTTGCTGACGGCGAGGTTTTCGATTTTCAACATGATGTCTCTCCTGATGGCTCGATTGGCTGAATGAGGTCTCAGACCTTCGCGCCGAGAATTTCGCTGCCGACGGTGGCGAGCGTCTTCGTGATGTTCGTCAGGTCGACGTTCGTATGCGTCGAAGCATCGACTTGCGTGACGGGTGCGACGTTGGTCTGCGGGCTCGCGAAGGAGAAGCCGCCGTTGACGTTGGCGTTGACGCCGTTGTTCTGGAAGATGCTCGCGCCGCCGACGATGGCGCCCATTTCAGCACGGCCGAGGTCTTTGGAAACAGCGAGGTTTTCGATCTTCAACATGATGATTCTCCGGATGCGTGAGTGGATTGCGATGGTTTGGGTGATCAGAGCGCGACGCCGCCAAGCAGGCTACCGACCGAGGTGAGCGACTTGGTGATGTTCTTCACGTCGACGTCGGTGTGCTGCGAAGCATCGACTTGCGTGACCGGTGCGACGTTGGTCTGCGGGCTGGCGAAGGAGAAGCCGCCGTTGACGTTGGCGTTGATGCCGTTGTTCTGGAAGATGCTCGAACCGCCGACGATGGCGCCCATTTCAGCACGGCCGAGGTCTTTGGAAACAGCGAGGTTGTCGATCTTCAACATGATGATTCTCCGGATGCGTGAGTGGATTGCGATGGATTGGGTGATCAGAGCGCGACGCCGCCAAGCAGGCTGCCGACCGAGGTGAGCGACTTGGTGATGTTCTTCACGTCGACGTCGGTGTGCTGCGAAGCATCGACTTGCGTGACGGGTGCGACGTTGGTCTGCGGGCTGGCGAACGAGAAGCCGCCGTTGACGTTGGCGTTGACGCCGTTGTTCTGGAAGATGCTCGAACCGCCGACGATGGCGCCCATTTCAGCACGGCCGAGGTCTTTGGAAACAGCGAGGTTTTCGATCTTCAACATGATGTAGCTCCTGGATTTGGTTGGTTGGCTGAGCACCAATCGTTGCGCTCGCAGCTACATATGCGAGGGCTGTGCCAGGCGGTGCTAGAAGATCTGTTCGGTTAACCTAAAGTATTGATTTTTAGAGATATTAAAAGCGCCGATTGCAAATTTCGGCGCTCCTTCGGAATGCCGCATTCGAGCCGAATGTTGGTCGTTAAAAAACAAAAATTCGAAACGTGTCGGTATGCGACGAACAGATCGCGATCCGGCGGCGATGGACATGGCTTTGCCGCACGAGAGCGCGACGTGAGAATGGATCGTGAAAGGGATTTTTTTTGGTGGAGACGAAATCGACTATGTAATTCGGAATACGAATTATCGATTGCGTGACACGGACGCGCGTGGCCGAGCGCTGCTATGCGCGCGAGGCGTCGCGGGAGAGAGAGGAAAAGAAAAAGGGAGAAGGAACGGTGCCGTTCCTTCTCCCCTCGAAGACGATGCTTACAGCTTCCCGCCTTCGATCAGGCTGCCGACCGAAGCGAGCGTCTTCGTGACGTTCGTCAGGTCGACGTTCGTGTGCGTCGAGGCATCGACTTGCGTGACGGGCGCGACGTTGATTTGCGGGCTGGCGAACGCGAAGCCGCCGTTGACGTTGGCGTTGACGCCGTTGTTCTGGAAGATGCTCGAGCCGCCGACGATGGCGCCCATTTCTGCGCGGTCGAGGTCTTTGCTAACGGCGAGGTTGTCGATCTTCAGCATGATGTGTCTCCTGGAACTTTGGTGGGTTGGATGAGCACCAATCGTTGCGCTCGCATCTCTCTATGCGAGGGTCGTGCCAGGAGCATCGGGGTGGTCCGTTCGCTTGCGCTAAGTCATTGAAGGGAAAGAAAAATAAAGGCTGGTCGCGCAATGCCCGACCGATGCGCGGGACGAAGCCCGGATCGGATCGTCGGATGCCCGAAGACAGGCAGCCGCGACGTGTCGGTGCGGCGCCGACAACGCGGATCGAAGGCTAAAGAATCGCCATCGACTCGGTCATGTTCTGCCGCATGTAGTCGAGGAAGCGCTTCTGGAACAGCATCGTGTGCTCGTGCGCGAGTTTCTCGGCGGCATCCGCGTCCCGGCGCGCGATGGCGTCGATGATCTCGGCATGGTCGCGGCCGAGCTTCGTCGCCGAAGGCGACGACACCGTGTAGTCGAAATGCAGATGCAGCAGACGCTGCCCTTCGCCGAGCAGCCGCTCGTAATAGCCGAGAAAGTACGGATTGTTCGCCGCGCGCGCGATCGCCATGTGCAAGCCCTTGTTGGTCTCGGACATCGCGTTGAAGTCGCCGCTGTCGATTGCCTGCATGTAGATGTCGTCGGCCTTGCGGATGCGCGCAAGATCGGCCTCGCTCCGATGCAAAGCCGCCAGGCGCGTGACCGCGCGCTGAATGAGGTCCAGCGCCGAAACGTACTTCGGGAACTCCTCGATCTCGAACGGCGTGACGAGCGTCGTGCGGTTCGGAAGAATCGTCACGAGACCTTCGGTGATGAGACGCGCGAGCGCATCGCGCACGGGCGAGCGCGACAGCCCGAACTGCGCCGCGAGCGAGACTTCGTCGAGCGGCGCGCCCGGCTTCAGTTGCAAGGTGAGGATCTGCTTGCGCAACTCCTCGTAGATGTATCGTCCGCCGTGCCGGCGCGCCCCGGTCTCCGCGTCCGTGGTCCCTTTGCTCATGTGCTCACCGCCGTCGTCGTGGGCCCGGAAAGACGGGCGTGCATTCAAGTTTATCATCGTGCCCACTCCGTCTCAGGCGGCCCGGAAGCCCGAACCCCACGTATCGCTCAGCATGAATCCGGCGGCGAGCGGATCGTCCGGATCGACGCCGATCTGCTGCAATCCATACACCCACGCGCGCCCGGTGACGCGCGGCAGCACGGCGGGCCTGCCGCCGATTTCCGTCTTTCCCGGCAGTTCGATATCGAACTCGCCGCCGATGATCGAACGCGATTTCAAACGGCTGCCGACATCGGCGAGCCCGCGCGCCGACAAGGTCGCGAGATTGGCGGAACTGCCCGTGCCGCATGGCGATCGATCGACGCGTCCGGGCGGCAGCGTCGTGCAGGTCTGGTACAGCGTCTCGCTGACGCGGTTGCGGAACATCACGTAAGCGATTTCGTCGATCTGCGCATGGAGCGGATGCCGCACGCGAATCTGCCCGTTGATGACATCCTTCAGCGCGACCCCGAGTTCGGCGAGTTCGCGCGCATGCTCGGGCGCGATCGTGATGCCGATCTGGTCGACGTCGATCAGCGCGTAATACACGCCGCCGAACGCGATATCCGCCTTGAGCGTGCCGAACCGCTCGGTCTCGATCGCGACGTCCAGTTGCTCGACGAACGCGGGCACCATGTCGAGCGAGACGCCCGTGCAGCGTCCGTTCTTGCACGCGGCGCGCGCGGTGACGAGTCCCGCGGGCGTGTCGAGCACGACGGTCGTTTCCGGCTCTTTCATCTCCACCATGCCGAGTTCGAGCAGCGCGGTGACGACGCAGATCGCGTTGCTGCCGGACATCGGATGCGCCTTGTCCGATTGCAGCACGATGAAGCCCGCGTGCGCCTCCGGCTTCGTCGGCGGCAGCAGCAGATTGACCGACATCTGCAAGCAGCCGCGCGGCTCCAGCGTGACGAGCCGGCGCAGACTGTCGTCGACTTCGTTGATGTAGTTCATCTTGTCGAGCATCGTGTCGCCCGGAACGCCGATGACGCCCGCCGTGATGACCTTGCCGATTTCGCCTTCGCAATGCACGTCGACGAGTTGAAGCGTCCTTGTCCAGCGCATGATCGTTCGGCCCTATTTGATGTACCAGCCCCACGGCTTGTCGCTGTCGTAGCGCGTGATCTGCTTGGTCTCGAGATAGTTGTTCAAGCCCCACTCGCCGAGCTCGCGGCCGATGCCGCTTTGCTTGTAACCGCCCCAGGGCGCTTCGGTGAAGGTCGGCTGGCTGCAGTTGATCCATACGATGCCGGCGCGCAACGCCCGCGCGACGCGCTCGCATCGTGCGAGATCGCGCGACATGACGGCGGCCGCGAGGCCGAAGCGCGAATCGTTCGCGGAGCGCACGGCTTCGGCTTCATCGTCGAAGGGACGGATGCACACGACCGGCCCGAAGATCTCTTCGTTCCAGACCCAGGCATCGGCGGGCACGTCGGCGAAGATGACGGGTTCCATGAAATAGCCCTTGTCCAGATGCGCGGGCCGTCCGCCGCCCGTGACGAGGCGCGCGCCTTCGCTCACGGCGCGCTCGACGGCTTCGCGCACCTTGTCGAACTGCCCCTTGCTGACAATCGGTCCGAGCAGGACGCCTTCCTTCAATCCATTGCCGATGGCGATATTGCGCGTCTGCTCTTTCAGCCGATCGAGCAGGCGATCGTAGATGCCGCGCTGCACGAGCACGCGCGAAGTCGCCGAACAGACTTCGCCCTGATTCCAGAAGATGCCGAACATGATCCATTCGACGGCCGCCTCGATGTCGCTGTCGTCGAACACGATGAACGGCGACTTGCCGCCCAGTTCGAGGCTTACGTTCTTGATGTCGCGCGCGGCCGCCTGCATGATGCGGCTGCCGGTCGGCACGCTGCCGGTGAACGCGAGCTTGTCGATGCCGGGATGCTCGCTCAAGGGCGCGCCCGCATCGCGGCCGAGTCCCGTCACGACATTGAGCACGCCCGGCGGCAGATTCGCGCTCGCGGCGATATCGGCGAGTTCGAGCGCGGTCAGCGGCGTGAGCTCCGAGGGCTTCAGCACCATCGTGCAGCCCGCGGCGAGCGCCGGCGCGACCTTCCATGCGGCCATCAACATCGGGAAGTTCCACGGGATGATCGCGCCCGCGACGCCGACTGGCTCCTTGCGCGCGACCGAGCTGAAGCGGTCATCCGGCAGCGCGACGGGCGTTTCGGCGTGATCGTCGAGCTTTTCGGCGAGGCCCGCATAGAACTCGAAACAGCCGGCGGCATCGCCCAGATCCCAGAGCGCTTCGGGAAGCGGCTTGCCGTTGTCGCGCACTTCGATCTCCGCGAGTGCCTGAAGACGATCGCGAATGCCGCGGCCGATACGGCGCAACACGGCGGCGCGATCGGCGCCGCGCATGCGCGGCCACGGGCCTTCGTCGAAGGCCTTGCGCGCGGCTCGCACGGCGAGATCGATATCCTCGGCCGTCGCCGCTGCAACATTCGCGATGACTTCCTCGCTCGCCGGATCGATGGTTTCGAAACGGCCGTTCTTGACGGGCGCGACCCAGCGGCCGTCGATAAAAAGTTGTTCGTACGATTTCATGAATTCGTCTCGTCAGGAGAAGCGATATGCGCTGAACGGTTCGAGGCTCTGCCTGGTGGCGCGGCCCGCGACCATGTCGGCGATCAAACGGCCGGTGGTCGCGCCGAGCGTGAGCCCGAGCTGCCCGTGACCGAACGCCATGCAGACATTGCCGAGCCTGCGCGAGCGGTCGATGACGGGCTTCGTGTCCGGCATGAACGGCCGATAGCCGACGCCGTACTCCACCTGCGATGTCCGCATCTGCGGCAACACGCGCTTCGCCTTCTCCAGAATGATGTCCGCGCGTCGGAAGTCGGGTTTCGCGCCGTGGCCCGCGAACTCGATCGTGCCGCCGATCTGCAGGCCGCGCGTCATCGGCGTGAAGCAGAAGCCGCCGTCGGCATAGATGACGGAATGGCGAATCTCCACGCCCGGGTCCGATACCACCGCCTGATAGCCGGCGATGCCCGCGAGCGGCACATTCACGCCGAGCGCGTCAAAGAAGCGCCGCGCGCCGATGCCCGCGGCCACGACGACATGCCGCGCCGCAATGCGCTCGCCGTTCGCGAGCGTGACGCCGGTTGCCTGACCATTCGATTCGTCGATGCTGCGCGCCTCGGTCTGCACGCGACGGCCGCCCTGTGCGACGAAGCTGTCGGTCAGCGCCGCGATGAAGCCCATCGTGTCTTTCACCGCGCGCCAGTCGTCGAACTTGAGGCCGTGCGAGAACTTGCCCGCGAGCGCGGGTTCGAGATCGCCGATGTCGTTCGCGTTCAGCCGCTGCACCTTGAAGCCGAGCGATTCGCGCAGCGCGATGTGCGGCGCTTCGTGCGTGAGCGCGTGCGGATCGTCGAAGACTTCGAGGATGGGTCGCTCGCCGAGCAGGGTCTTGTCGTCGCACGCGTCGAGCAGCGGCGCGTAGTCGGCGTAGACATCGTGCGTGAGCGTGGCCATCGATTGCGCGATCTCGACGATCTTCGCGTGCCGCGCGCACATGAGAAAGCGCACGAACCACGGAACGATGCCCGGCAGCGCGCCCGGACGCAGCGCGAGCGGCCCTTTCTGGTCCATGAGCCAGCCGGGGATTTTCAGCAGGATGCCGGGCTTCGACAGTGGAATGACTTCGCTTACCGCCATCTGGCCGCAGCTCCACTTCGCCGTGCTTTCGCCCGGCGCTTGCGGATCGATCAGCGTGACCGCATAGCCGCCGCGTTGCAGATAGAGCGCGCAGCATACGCCGACGATCCCGCCGCCGATCACCACGGCCGTTTCCTGGCCGGAGGGAAGCGGATCGTTTGAAGAGACTTCGCGAGGCACGGCGTTCACTTCACATACTCCTGCAGGCTGAAGCCATGAGCATAGGGTTGCGAGTCGTCGACGTAATACTCCGCTCGGCCCGTGAGAAAAGCGCGGCCTTCGACGCTCGGCAGAATCGCGTCGAGTCCATTGTGCAACGTCGTGATCGATTCCACACGCCCGATGAAGCAGCTTCCGATAAGACTCTCGTGCCGAAACGCCTGACCGACATCGAGCAGCCCTCGCGCGTGACGTTGCGCGACGCGAGCGGAGGTGCCGGTGCCGCACGGCGAACGATCGATGAGGCTATCGCCCGCGATGACGACCGCGCGTGCGTCGGCGTCCTTCGACAGCGGCGCGCCGGTCCACATCGCGTGATTGACGCCGCGAATGCCGGGATGATCCGGATGAACCACGTCGATAGCCGCGTTCACCGCCGATTGCATCTGCCGGCCCCACGCGAGCAGCTGATCCGGCGTGAAATGCTCGCAGCCCGGAAAATTCGCCTGCACTTCAACGATCGGATAAAAATTGCCGCCGTATGCGATATCGATGACGAGCTTGCCGAAATGCGGATGCACGATCTCGACATCGCGATGAAGCAGAAAGCTCGGCACATTGGTGAAGCGCACCGACGACACGCGCTCTCCGTCCATGTCGTATTTCGTGGTGAGCTTCCCGGCGGGCACGTCGACGACGACCGTGCCGGGTGTTTTCGGCCGGATGAGGCCGGCTTCGACAGCAAAGGAGATCGAGCCGATCGACGCATGGCCGCACATCGGCAGACAGCCCGATGTCTCTATGAACAGCAGGCTCATGTCCGCATCGGCGGAAGCGGGCGGATAGAAGATCGTCCCCGACATATGCGAATGCCCGCGCGGCTCCAGCATCAGCGCGCGGCGAATCCAGTCGTGACGCGCGACGAACGTCTTGCGTCGCGCGTCCATCGTGTCGCCCGCGAGCGGCGGCGCGCCGTCGATCACCATGCGCACCGGCATGCCTTCGGTATGTCCTTCGATGCTCTTGAAGTAATGTTTGCTCATCCGGATGTCCCGCCTGATTGAATGCGCCGGCGCGTCGCCGCGCCGGCATCGCATTACTGCTGAGCCGCTTCGAAGACCTTGCGGAACGCGGCCCGTTCTTCATCGGTCAGCGGCTGCAAAGGCATGCGCGCGGCGCCAACCTTGAAGCCCGCGAGTTCGCAGCCGTACTTCACCTTCTGCACGAACTTGCCGGCTTCCATCGTCGCCATGACGGGGAAGAGCGAGCGCATGACGTTCTGCGCGCCACGGATGTCGCCCGCTTCGAACTTCCTGTGGAAGTCGACGACGTGCTTGACGAAGCAGTTCGCGGGTCCGCAGATCCAGCTCGACGCGCCCCACAGGAAGAAGTCGAGCGCCTGATCGTCGGAGCCGCAGGAAAGCTGGTAGTGGTCCTTGTATTTCTCGCCGATCTCGATCGCGCGCAGCAGGTTGCCGCTGCTTTCCTTGATGCCGACGACGCGCGGATTGTCCTTGAACGCTTCGAGCACTTCGAAGCCGACCTCGACGTTCGTGCGCACCGGATAGTTATACAGCACGAGATCGACATCGGGCACGGCCTCGAGAATGGCTTCGTAATGCCCGATCAATTCCTGTTGCGACGGCAGCGCGTAGTAGGGCGGCGCGATCAGCACCGTCTCGTAGCCGGCGTCGCGGACCAGTCGCGTCTGTTCGATGACTTCGCGCGTGCATGAACCGTTGGCGCCGCCGATCAGCGTGCCGCGGCCGCCGACCACTTCGCGCACGGTCTTCAGAATGGCGCGGCGCTCGTCGTGCGTGAGCGCGTAGTACTCGCCCGTCGAGCCGAGCGGAACGAAGCCGGTGACGCCCGCCGCGAGCTGAAACTCGACGATGTTCGCGAGCGTGTCGTGATCGACCGCGCCAGACGCATTGAACGGCGTGACGAGTGCGGGAAGAATGCCTTTCATCTGCATGAGTTGCTCCATTGAACGAAGAGTCGTTGATTGGGTTAGCAGGCGTAACGCCTGAGCAAACGCGTTTCGACCACGCCGACAAGACGCGTGAGCGGAAACGCGACGAGGAAGTAAATGAGCGCGACCGTGGTCAGAAACTCGACCGGTCGTGCCGTGCTGTTCGAGATGTTCTGCCCGACGAACATGAGATCCGCGACACCCACCGACGAGATGAGCGCGCTTTCCTTGAACAGACTGACGATGTTGGAAAGCAGAGGCGGAATCGCGCGCAGCAGCGCCTGCGGAAAGATCACATAGAGGATCTTCGCGTGCGGCGACAGGCTCAATGCGATGCACGCATCGTGCTGCTCGGCGGAGATCGATTTGAGCGCGCCGCGAAACGTTTCGCTCGTGATCGCCGCCATATAGAGCGTCAGCGAAATCACGACGGACGCATAGGGCGGAATCGGAATCCGGAATACGACCGGGAAACAGAAGAACACCCAGAAGAGCTGGATCAAGAGCGGCGTGCCGCGAAAGAACTCCACGTAAAGCGTGGTCCCCGCTTTCATCCAGCGCGAGGGCGACATGCGCAACAGGCTCAGCACGAAGCCCGCGAGGCTGCCGATCACCGCGCAACTGCTGGTGAACGCGATGGTCAGTCCGAGCCCCTTGAGCAGCACGAGCCAGTAGGGCAAGACGGCGGAAAAGTCGAGATGCATGTTCGTCTCCTCAACGCTCGACCGCGAGATCTTGCCGGCGCTCGATCACATGGACGAGCTTCGCGATCGGCAGCGACAGCGCGAAATAGATCAGCGCGACGACGGTGTAGGTTTCGAGTGGCCGATAGGCTTCGGTCGCGAGGCTCTTGCCGACATACATCAGATCGGCGACCGCGACGATGGCGACGAGCGCGCTCTGCTGCAGGCTGCCGATGCCGTTGGTCATCAGCACGGGCATCGCGGTGCGCAGCGCTTGCGGCAGCACGACATGCAAGGTGCGCTGCCATGGCTTGAGGCCCAGCGCGACGCACGCATCGAGATGCTCCTTCGGCACCGCCTGAACGCCCGCGCGATACGCCTCCGCATTGAACGCGGTGAGATTCAGCCCGAGCGCGAGCACGCCCATCATGATCGGGTCGATGAAGACATCGACCATCATCGGAATGCAGTAGAAGAACCAGACGATCTGCAGCAGCGCCGGCGTGCAGCGAAAGAACTCGATGAACAACTGCGCGGGCCAGCGCACGACGGTCCAGCGGCTCATCGCGAGAAGGCATAGCACAAAGCCGAGCACGAGGCCCATGATGTTCGACGCGACGGCGAGCTCGATCGTGACCCTGAGGCCATCGAGCAGGGCGCCCAAGCTGCCCTCGAGAAAGCGGAAGTCGAAGTGATAGTTCATGTCGGCCTCAGTCGAGATGCAGCACTTTCTCGAGGAATTCCCGCGTGCGAGCCTGTTTCGGGCACTTGAACATGTCGACCGGCGCGCCTTGCTCGACGATCCTGCCGCTCGCGCAGAACACGACGCGCGTGGCGATATCGCGGGCGAAATGCATGTCGTGCGTGACGATGATCATCGCCATCTTCTGTTCGGCGAGCTGGAGCATCACGTTCTGCACTTCGATGACCATCTCGGGGTCGAGCGCGGACGTGACTTCGTCGAACAGCATCAGCTTCGGTTCGAGCATCAGCGCCCGCGCAATCGCGACGCGCTGTTTCTGGCCGCCGGAAAGCTGACTTGGATAGGCGTGCAGCTTGCTTTCGAGGCCGAGGCGCGCGAGATACATGCGCGCGCGCTCGGTCGCGTCGGCTTTCGACAGTCCGCCGACCTTGACCGGCGCGAGGATCAGATTGCCCAGCACGGAAAGGTGCGGAAAGAGCGTGTAGTGCTGAAACACCATGCCGATCTGTTTCTGCAGTTTCGCGTCGATCCGTTTGCCGCGCGCCGAGTCCGCGCCGAAGATATACGGCTTGCCCTGAAAGCCAATCTGTCCGCCCTGAATGCCTTCGAGGCCCATCATCACGCGCAATAGCGAACTCTTGCCGCTGCCGCTCGGGCCAATGATGACGAGACGATCGTCCTCGCGCATGTCGAGGTTCATATGGTCCATCACGATCAGGTTCTCGCCGTAGGACTTGTACACGTCCCTGAACTGGACGAATTCGCCGGAGGTCGCGGGCGAAAAATCGATAACCGACGGTGGAATATCGTGTCGGGAAAGCATGGATTGGGACGACAGCATGTGATCTCTCCAGCAAGCGCGCCGGAAGGCGCGCGATTCGCGGATGGCAATGTGATAAGGAATCCTGCGCGATATGAACTGGCCTTATCGCGCGTCGGTGAATCACATCACTTGTTGGCGACCAGCATCGCCTGCACGGAGGTCTTGATGAGTTTGTCGACCGCGCCGGATTTGACTTGCGCGTTCACGTAGTTGTCGAGCACGGCGAGATCGGCAGCCGGCGTTTCCTTGCGCAGGCCGAACGCGACTTCCTGCTGGGCGAGCGGCGGGTTCGGTTGAATGGCAGCGGCCCAGTCGGGGTGCGCTTCCGTCAACAACATGTTCGTGATATTGGCGTCGGCGAGGAGGTCGGCGCGCTTCGACATGAGCGCGAGACGCGATTCATCGTTGCCGGGCAGGCGCATGATCCGCGCGTGCTTCAAGACGGCCGAAATGGCCTTGTCCTGCGCGGTGCCGGACATCACGGCCACCGTCAGATCCGGCTTGTCGATGTCGGCTATGGCGTGCGCGCCCTTCGGGATCTTCGGGTTTTGCCTGTTGAAGACGAATGAAACGTTGTAGTCGGTCGCGGGCGCCGAGAACGACACCGCCTTCTCGCGCTCGGGCGTCTGGTTCAGGGCCATCGACAAATCCCACTTGTCCGACTGCAAGCCCGCGACGATGTTGTCCCACGTCGTATCGACGAACTCGACTTTCACCTTCAGCACGTTCTGCCCGAAATTGCGGCACAAATCCGCGAAGAAGCCGCTGTATTCACCCGTCTTCGGGTCGCGCATCACGTAAGGAGGCGCGACGGCCGCGCCGCATCGAAGCACGCCCGCCTTTTTCACGCTCTGCCACGCGCTGGTGTCGTCTGCGCGAACGGGCGCATGCGTCAACGCAAGTCCGGCGAACGCCAGGCAGGCCACCGCGCGACGGGTGAAACGAGACAACTGAACCATGATCGACTCCCGAATAAGAGTAAACCCGCATCGAAAAAGGGAAATTTGCACCACACAAATCTGAATATCTAACTGTGTGCAGCGATGTATGCAGTGTAGGAAATCAAAAAAGGGGCTGTCAACTAGGCGATTGCCCTGAGCGGCAAAAATCGTTGCGCGCGGTTTTATGCAGACTGATGGAGCGGATGAGGGCGGCCGCGTTGATCCGCGCGTTGCGCGCGAGGGCCAGGGAAATCGGTGGCGCGTCGATGGACGCGGAACGGCGACGAGAGGGAGAAGGAAACGTCGTGGTTCCTTCTCCCTTCGAGAGGTGATGCTTACAGCTTCCCGCCGAGCACTTCGCTGCCGACGGTAGCGAGCGTCTTCGTGATGTTCGTCAGGTCGACGTTCGTATGCGTCGAAGCATCGACTTGCGTGACCGGTGCGACGTTGGTCTGCGGGCTGGCGAACGAGAAGCCGCCGTTGTAGTTGGCGTTGATGCCGTTGTTCTGGAAGATGCTCGCGCCGCCGACGATGGCGCCCATTTCAGCACGGCCGAGGTCTTTGGAAACAGCGAGGTTTTCGATCTTCAACATGATGGTTCTCCGGATGCGTGAGTGGATTGCGATGGTTTGGGTGATCAGAGTGCGACGCCGCCAAGCAGGCTGCCGACTGAGGCGAGCGACTTGGTGATGTTCTTCACGTCGACGTCGGTGTGCTGCGAAGCATCGACTTGCGTGACGGGTGCGACGTTGGTCTGCGGGCTGGCGAAGGAGAAGCCGCCGTTGACGTTGGCGTTGACGCCGTTGTTCTGGAAGATGCTCGAACCGCCGACGATGGCGCCCATTTCAGCACGGCCGAGGTCTTTGGAAACAGCGAGGTTGTCGATCTTCAACATGATGTAGCTCCTGGATTTGGCTGGTTGGATGAGCACCAATCGTTGCGCTCGCAGCTACATATGCGAGGGCTGTGCCAGGCGGTACTAGAAGACCTGTTCGGTTAATCCAACGTGTTGACGAGCAAAGGATTTTTCGAGCTGACCGTGATCTTGTGCAGAATTGCGGCGCGACGCGGCGGGCCGATATGTCGGCCATCGAAAAACAGATCGGTGGGGTGTGTCGGATGCGGACGAACAGCGTCGCAATCGAAGCGTCGGTGGGTCGATACGAAGCCGCGCGCGTGCAGGCACGCGGCGCTCCGTATCGAAGACGACGTGATGAAGATCAGCTCAAAGTTGCTGGGAAACGCCTAGCGGTGCGATGGCTTCGATGACCGGCGCGCTGTCCGGTTGCAGGTCCTTGATGAAGGTCTCGGACAGCGCGATCACGCTGGCCAGCGCGCGCGTGTCGTACAGCGCGTGATCGACATCCCTGCAAACGGCGGCTCTCACGCGCGTCGTTCGCGAGAGCTTCTTCCCGTGCCTGCCGAAATGCGCGTTGAGCTGATCGAGCCCTTCGTCGCCCGCGCCATACACGAGCAGCGTGCGCACGCCCTTGCGATCGAGCGTTTGAACGACGCTGTGCGGATCCGTGAGCGGCCCGTGCTTCGCATGAACGGCCTTCTTGCGAGTCACGCCGAGCATCTGCGATTGCAGCCGCGCCGCCGCATTCGATGCGAATGCCTTGACGATCGGCTTGAGCCCGCGTTGACCGCTCAGCACCAGCCACCACTTTTGCGGCTTCAGAATCGCCGGTCCGAGACGCGCCATCGTGTTGCGCCTCTGAGCCCTGAGTTCCTGCAACGTCAGCCGCTCGGGTATGTAGAAGCGCTGCAGATTAACGGCGATGACCGCGCCGATCGCCGGCTCGACGAGCGATGCGCGCAAGGCGCTATAGGCCCCCGAGCAGATGCCGAACACGACGACGTTATCGTAGCCCTTGCGCTTGAGCCACGCGGCCGCCGTCGCGACATCCTCGATCGTGGTTTCGGCGTGGATCGACGCGATCTTCTCCAGCGTACCGTCCGGCGCGCGCGCGGGGCTGTCGCCGATGCCGCGCGCGTCGAAGCGCAACGATGCAATGCCGCGTTGCGCCATGTCCCGCGCGATGCGCACGGAAATCCGGCTGTCGCCTTGATGCACGCTGCCCGCCGTGTTCGTGATGACGATGACCGGTCCGCCCGCGAGTCCGTCGCGCGGCTCGCACAAGATGCCGAAGAGTCCCGCCGCGCCGAAGATCACCGGGCGCTCGATCGCTTCGGGTGTTTCGATGATCGCGTCGTCGCTTATGCCGGGCCGCGCGACCTTGCTTGCGCGCGCTGGCCTGGCATCAGCGGACGCGCCCTCGGTCATGCCAAGGGCGATCCATTGCGCAGCCCGCCTGAGCGTCTTCTCGGGCAAGGTGGACGATGCGGTCTCCTGCATGAAGTCGAAGTAGTCGTCGAAGCTTTCCGCCTGCACCTCGACGTCACGGTCGCGCAATGCGTCGCATAAGGACTTGCTCGCTCCCGGCCGCAAATCGGCGATGAAGACGCGCTTGGGCAGCGCGGGCTGACGGCTCATCGACTTGCCGAGATCGAGCCCGCTCAGGCGGCCGCGAAACGCTTCGCTATAGACCTGTCCGAGCACGTGAAAGGGCGAATCGATCTGCACGGCTCGCACGGCGACGGGAAGGTTCTCGACCCATGTCTGACGCAGCGCGGTGAGCTCGCGCAGATAGTGGCGTCCGTTCATCACGGGCGCGAGTAGTGCGAGCGAATCGACCAGCGGATGATGCGACGCAAGCGCCGCCAATGTGCCGCCCAGACGCAAGCCGCACAACGTGACCTTCGTCACGCCGGTCTCGTGACGCAAGCGTTCGATAGCCGCGCCGATATCCGCGACGAAGTGGTCGAGCCGATCGCTCTCGTGATCGATGCCGACCGAATCGCCGGTTGCGAGATAGTCGAAACGAAGGACAGGAATATCGCGCCGGGAAAGGTCCTCGGCCAGATAACGCATGGCCTTGTGCCCCCACGCCTCCTCATGTCCGAACGGATTGCACAGCACGACGCCGTGATTGCCCTGGCCGACATGGAGCCACCCGAAGCGGCCTCCGAAGACGATCGGCGTCATGCGTCGACTCCCTGGCCGAAATTACCGGAGTGCACACACGCGCTTCGGTAAGAAGCGATATCGACACCGTGACGAAACCCTGGGCCGCTCGATGTTTTAGTTTGGTCGCGCATTTTGTTGAGTTTCTCATTGCACGTTTTGCAAGATTTAACCTCCTTTCGAATCTTCCTTTCGGTGCGCTGGGCAACAAATTGATCCGCGGGCCCGCGCGTGCGGCAGCCGCTATGCGGGCGCGACGCGTCGAGCGGATGTTCAAGAATCCGGATGTCTGGATGACACGCTATGTTGGCTACCGCACATTGCGCGGCGTGACAGAGAGAAATTTAGTATGCCTACATTGAATGAGAGAGAGCAGGCAGGACAACGCACGAATGAAGCGGTTCACGAAGATTTCATGATGCGCCGCGTGACGGTAAAAGGGCCCGCATTGACTATTCGAGGACATCGTCTAAATTTCCGATCGTGGCCGCGGTCATTTCAACAATGTGATTTGGAAAGGACAGCATCATGTGCACTCATCTGAAGACGGGACGTCCTCACTCGATCTACTGCATTTTGCCGCCGCATATGCTGGAGCACATCGCGAAGCATGGCGATGCGAAGCAGCGCGAGATCGCCATCGATACCTTATCGAAGGATCACACGATGCGGCATTTCCGCGCCGTGCAGGCGGCGCTCGCACCCAGGGCCGCCCCGCCGATGCCCACGGCCGCCGCGCCCTCTGCGCATAGAACGATCTGCACGGCCAACCATACCGAGACGTTGCCGGGCACGGTCGTGCGCGCGGAAGGTGCAAAGCCCGTGAAAGACGATGCCGCCAACGAAGCCTACGACGGGCTCGGCGCGACCTTCGAGTTCTACCTCGAGGTCTTCCACCGCAATTCGATCGACGACGCCGGCATGCCGCTCACCGGCACGGTCCATTTCGGCACCGACTACGACAACGCGTTCTGGAACTCCCAGCAGATGGTCTTCGGCGATGGCGACGGCGAGCTCTTCAATCGCTTCACGATCGCGCTCGACGTCATCGGCCATGAGTTGACGCACGGCGTGACGGAGCACACTGCCAGCCTGAATTACATGGCGCAGGCGGGCGCGTTGAACGAGTCGATATCGGATGTGTTCGGCTCGCTCATCAAGCAATACGCGCACAAGCAGACGGCCGACAAGGCGGACTGGCTCATCGGCGAAGGATTGCTCGCGAAGGGCGTCAAGGGCGTCGCGCTTCGCTCGATGAAGAATCCGGGCACGGCCTACGATGATCCGAGGCTCGGCAAGGACCCGCAGCCAGCCGACATGAGCAAGTACGTTCGCACGACGCAGGACAACGGCGGCGTGCATATCAACTCGGGCATTCCGAACAAGGCGTTCTGCGTGACCGCGCTGGAAATCGGCGGCTATGCGTGGGAGAAGGCGGGGCGAATCTGGTACGAGACGTTGACCGATTCGCAGCTCAAGCCGACCGCGACCTTCAAGACGTTTGCGAAGCTCACGCTTTCGACCGCGGGCAAGCTGTATGGCGCGAGCAGCGCGGAGGCGTCGGCGGTCAAGAAAGCATGGAACGAAGTCGGTGTATTGTGACAGGGCACGCGTCCGTTTGCTCGCCGGAATCTTTGCGGGTGTAGTGCTGGCTTGCGCGGGCTGTGCTTCGGATCACGCGTCACAGGAGCCTTCGATGCATGCGGAACTGACGACCGATGGCGGATTCGGCGCCTTTCCCGCTCTTGCACGGCCAGTCGTGCTCGACGAGAAGGATTTGTCGCCTGCGGACGGCGCCGAATTCGCGCGCCTCGTGGCGGCGGCGCGTGACGAGGCAGGCGCGTCGAGGCCGCGCGCCGCGAAGGCGGTTCCGGACGGCCGCACCTATCGAATCAACATCGAAGGCAACGACGCGCAGCGCTTCAGCGCTGCCGATCCATCTATTCCCCCCGCCTTTGCTGCATTGATGGATTTCGTCAAGCGGCATGGGCATCGCTCACGCTGAGCGAACTCATCCTCTCTACGCGATGCACAGTCGTTGCGCTGTGCACGCGCGATCGATTCGGCCGGCTTCGATAATTCGCAGCTAACTCTGCGTTCATAAGATCTGCTTGCAATCTGCTGATTCCCATTCATTTAAAAGGAGTGTCTTATGAAGCCCGCCAAAATTCTGCTCGCTCTCGTCTGTGTCTTCGTCGCGGGCGCCGCCAGCGCGAAGGAAACGAAAGTCGCGCCTGCCACGATGACGTGCGCGGAGTTCGTGCAGGTCGACGAGGCGTATAAGCCGGCGCTCGTTTATTGGGTAGCCGGCGTGGACAAGCTCGGCGTGAAGGGAACCGAGACCACCGTTATCGATACGGCTCAACCCGTCGCCGCAACCGTCTCGGAAGCGTGCATGAAGGATCCTGGCACGAAGTTCAGGACCAAGGTGCATTCGATGGTGAAGGCGAATCAGATCGCGCTCTTCGATCACCACTGAGCGAGCGCGATGCGTGTCGGACCACGCATCGACGCGTCGCGTGTCTATAAGATTCGATTTATCAGACTTTATGTTTGTGTGGTTTGATCATACAAGGCACGCGTTTTCTCTTTGCATATCATCAGAGTGCGCTATGATGGTCAACATTACAAAATGTAATGTTGACGGTGAACGAATGTCCCGCGTGTTTGTCTGCTTTATTGTCTGATTTGGACAGCACATAAGCCATCAAGGAGCATCCATGACAACTCCCGTTTTCGAGTCCGTGCGGCTGGACGATGTATCGCTGGAACCCGATCCGATCGACCCCGCATGGATACTCGAAGGCAACCCCGTCGCTCGCAGCGGCAGATGGTCGCAAAGTCTCGACACGACGACATCCTCGTGGGTATGGGACTGCACCGCTGGCCGCTTCAACTGGTACTTCGAACAAGACGAAACGATCTATGTGATCGAAGGCGAAGTCATCATCACGGCCGAAGGGCAGGAGCCGCGCACGCTGCGCGCGGGCCACGCCGCGCTGTTCTACGCGGGCACGCGCTCCCAGTGGCACGTGCCAAAGTATGTGCGCAAACATGCCATTCTTCGCCCGCATATCACCAAGCCGGTATTGTTCGCTCTCAAGGTGAGCCGAAGGCTCCAGGGCAAGCCGAGCGGTTATCTGCCCCGCACGAGCCCACGGCTTGTGTGACCGCGTCGCAAGGGTGCCAGCGCGACGTGTCGAACGCGAGCGTTTCAGGTCCGTAACGCTATGATGTCGAAGAGGCTTGCAACCCACTTCGACCGCTCATGCCATCCGCCGCCGTGCCGCCAAAGAATAAAAAGCATGCACATCCCGGCATGCACGACCTGCGTGTGATGCGAATCGGCTTTCTGCTTCTGGAGAACTTTTCGCTTATTGCGCTCGGCACGGCTGTCGATCCGCTTCGCATCGCCAACATGCTCGTCGAGCGCACGGTCTACGAGTACACGCTGATCGGCGCGAATGGCGACGTCGTGCGCTCCAGCGATGGCATCCGCGTGATCCCCGATGTCGCGATGTCGGAGTCGGGCGACTTCGATGCCGTATTCGTCGTCGGCCCGAATCCGATTCCGCGCAAGGGCGTCGGCGCGATCATGGACTGGCTGCGCCTGCAGGCGCGTCGCGGCAGCGCGCTCGGCGGCCTCGATACCGGCAGCTATTTTCTCGCGCGTGCGGGGCTGCTCAACGGTTATCGCTGCACGATTCACTGGGAAGATCAGGACACGCTGCTGGAGCAGTTTCCGAAGCTCACCGTTTCCAATCGGCTCTATGAAGTGGACCGCGACCGATACACGTGCAGCGGCGGCGTCGCGCCGCTCGACTTGATGGTTCACTTGCTCGCGCTTGCACCGGGCAGTCCCGCGCTCGCGGCGCGCGTGCTCGAATTGCTCGTCGCCGAGCGACGCGGTCACGAAGAGCGGCAGGTGACCTCGCTCAGGCAATACATCGGCGATGCACACGCGAAACTCGACGAAGCGTTGCAGGTCATGGAAAGCAATATCGAAGAGACGCTCAGCATCGCGGAAATCGCGGCATTCGTGAAGGTATCGCAACGTCAACTCGAACGCTGGTTTCAGGAGCGTTTCGACAAGACACCGGCGCAGGCTTACCTCGAAATACGCCTGCTGCGCGCGCGTCAGTTGCTCTACAGAACCGCACGCACTCTCGAAGAGGTATGCGCGCGCACCGGCTTTACATCGCTCACTCATTTCTCCACGCGCTATAAGGCGCAGTTCAATATCTCGCCGATAGCGGATCGCCGGCGATATCAGAAGGCCCTTTGAAAACAAGGGCGCGCACGCGCCGTTCGTGGTTAACCCTCGATGTCGAAAACAGGAATTTTGACGTCGAATCGGGAAATTTTCGAAACCGCCAGGCTCCTACCATTCACTCACACCGATGGACTTTTCACCCAGGAGCTGAGTGCATGAAAATGGAGAACCTCATCCGCATCGAGAACGGCGAAAAAGCGAAGCATACGTTCTCCGACGCCGAATACGCGAACCGCCACGGCAAGCTGCGCGATCTGATGGCGCGTGAAAATATCGATGCCGTGCTGTTCACGTCGTATCACAACATCAACTATTACGCGGACTTTCTGTATTGCTCGTTCGGCCGCAAATACGGCCTTGTCGTGACGCAGAAGAAGGTCGTGTCGATTTCAGCGAACATCGACGGTGGCCAGCCGTGGCGGCGCACGGTCGGCGACTATAACGTCGTCTATACCGACTGGCAGCGCGATAACTTTTTCCGCGCCGTGCAGGGCGAAATCGAAAACCGGGGGCGTGTAGGCGTCGAGTTCGATCAGCTTCCCGTCGAAATGTTATCGAAGCTGAAGGCTGCGTTGCCATCCGTCGAGTTTGTCGATATCGGCGTGCAGACGATGCGCATGCGCATGATCAAGTCGAACGAAGAGATCGAAGTGATCAAGCACGGCGCGAACGTGTGCGATATCGGCGGCGCGGCGCTCGCCAAGGCCGTGCGTGAAGGCGTGCCCGAGCACGAAGTGGCGCTCGCCTCGACGCAGGCGATGGTGCGCGAGATTGCGCGCCGCTTTCCCGATTCGGAACTCATGGATACCTGGACGTGGTTCCAGTCCGGAATCAACACCGATGGCGCGCATAACCCGGTCACCACGCGCAGGGTGCAAAAGGGCGACATTCTCAGCCTCAATTGCTTTTCGATGATCGCGGGCTATTACACGGCGCTCGAGCGCACGATGTTCTTCGATCATTGTTCCGACGCGCATCTGCGTCTGTGGAAGATCAACGTCGAAGTGCATGAGGCAGGGCTCAAACTTATCAAGCCGGGTGCGCGTTGTTGCGATATCGCGAGCGAGCTCAACAAGATCTACGCCGAATATGGCGTTCTGAAATACCGCACCTTCGGCTATGGTCATTCGTTCGGCGTGCTTTCGCATTACTACGGGCGCGAAGCCGGACTCGAGTTGCGCGAGGACATCGACACGGTGCTCGAACCGAACATGGTCGTTTCGATGGAACCGATGATCATGCTGCCCCAAGGATTGCCCGGCGCGGGCGGTTACCGAGAGCACGACATCCTCGTCGTCGGCGAGAAGGACGCCACCAACATCACGGGCTTCCCTTACGGGCCGGAACACAACATCGTCGCAGCCTGAACGCGCAATGCGCGCCCCGGCGTCGCCGGGGCGCGTGCAGCCATCGCATCATCATGTCCGGAGACAGTCGATGAACACGGAAAGAGCGGTAACCGCGCAGGTCGCGATGCCACAGGCGTCGCACGAGGAAAGCACGCACGTCGACCCGAAGTTGCTGAAGCGTGCCGCATGCGCGAGCTTCATCGGCAATTTCGTCGAGTGGTTCGACTATGCATCTTATGGCTATCTGGCGACGATCATCGCTGTGGTCTTCTTTCCGAAGACGGACAGCGCGACCGCCTTGCTCGCCACTTACGGCGTATTCGCGATCTCGTTCATCGTGCGGCCGATCGGCGGAATCGTGTGGGGTCACGTCGGCGACAGGATAGGAAGGCGCACATCGCTGTCTCTGTCGATTCTTATCATGTCGTGTTCGACCTTCCTCATTGCATTGCTTCCGACTTATGCCCAGGTCGGCATGCTCGCACCGCTTCTGCTGCTTCTCGTGCGCGTCGTGCAGGGCTTCTCGGCGTCGGGTGAATATGCGGGTGCGGCCGCGTTCCTCGCCGAATATGCACCGGACAAGCGGCGCGGCATCTATACGAGTATCGTGCCCGCGAGCACGGCGGCCGGCTTGCTGTTCGGCTCGGTTCTCGTCGTGTTGATGCATGCCGCGCTCACAAGCGAACAGTTGCAGTCCTTCGGCTGGCGTCTGCCTTTTCTCCTGGCCGCGCCGTTTGGTCTGATCGGTCGATATATCCGCGTGAAGCTCGAAGACACGCCGCGTTTCAAGGCGATGGAGAAGCATCATCATGCCGCGCAGGCGCCTATTGCCGAATTGCTGTCGAAGCATCGCGGGCGAATGTTGATTGCATTCGGCGTGACGTGTCTGAACGCGGTGGCATTCTATCTGGTGCTGAGCTATATGCCGACCTACCTCTCCACTGAGATGGGAATGAGCGAGACGGCGTCTTTCATCGCTGCGACCATTTCGCTCACGGCATACATCGGCCTGATCTTTCTGATGGGCGCGATATCCGACCGCGTGGGACGCAAGTCGATGCTGATCGGTGCATCGATCTTGTTCGCCGTGTTGACGGTGCCCCTTTTCAAGGGACTGGCGGGCGCAAGCTTCGCGATGATCGTCGCGATTCAGGTGGCATTCGGCGCGCTGCTCACGATGAACGACGGCACGCTGCCTTGCTTCTTGTCGGAGATCTTCCCGACTCGCGTGCGCTATAGCGGATTCGCGTTCTGCTTCAATGCGGCGAATGCGCTCTTCGGCGGAACGGCGCCGCTCATCGCGACGTGGCTTATCAGCGTGACGGGGAACAAGCTGGCGCCGGCGTGGTATCTCGTTGGGGCCGCGGGCGTGGCGCTCATTGCGATGCTTGCAAGTCGCGAGACCTTACATACATCGTTGGCCGATGATTGAAAAATAGGTCGATAACTCCGCTCTTCATAACATATGATCTGATGCCATTGCAGACGAGTTTCGGGCGATATTAAAAAATCTTCTTCATTTAAGTCCGCTTGAAATCGGTCAATGAAGCGCGCGCGATAACTCGCCCGCGCTTTTTTTTTCGTCGCTTGACGCTGATTTTTATTTGCTCTTCGACTCGTCTGTTACGGACTGTAAGTCAACGCCCTTCATGATGAACATCGTCCGCGCTCTCGATTGAACAAAGAGAAATAGCGCTTCGATGCCGCTCGCAAACGATTGCAATAAGGGTGTCGAGCGGACGATTCCGCACTACGAAATGATTCGTTGCGAATACGTCTATCCACATATCCCATTCTTCGGCACTCCTCATGCGTCAGGTCTATACGAACGTGCGTAAGCATTCCTTCCGTGAGAACGAATCGGAAAGTTTTCTCATATGAAAGAGCTTGTCGATAAATATCGACGCAATTTTTTCTTACCTGTAACCTGTTCTCGTGGGAATCTTAGCGACTCATAACATCCAGCAAAGCCAGGCAGTCGATACGCTCGTTTCATACGAAGTACACCCATGCAAACGACTTGAGGAGGCTCCGCGATGTCAACCTCATCTGACGTTCTCGAAGCTATGCCACGCTCTGGAAGTCGCGCGTATTCGGTTCGCGCATCGAATGCGATCAAACATATCGGCATTGTTTTATACGATGGTTTTTCGTTGCTCGCGGCGGGTACGCTTGCCGAAGCATTACATGTGGCAAATGAGCTGCAATCAGAAGGTCCTAACGACCATTCACTGACGTATCGCGTCAACCTCGTATCGGTGCGTGGCGGAACGGTCTCGTGTTCTTCTTCGATGTCGGTATGGACGGAGCAGCTCGCTGGCCGCCAGTTCGATAGCCTCGATAGTCTTTTCGTCGCGGGAGGAACGGGTGTCGCGCGCGCTTCCACCGACGACAATCTCATCGATCTTCTGCGCCGTGTGAGTGACAGGAGCGTGACCATCACCGCGATTGGCAATGGTCACATGCTTTTGTCCGCTGCCGGCGTGGGACATCGCGACTGGCCTTCGATGAAGCAGGGCATTCAACTCAAGTCGAAATCGGATGTTGTTCCCGAGCATGAGCGCGATCAGGCCTTGATGACCTCGCTCGCGCTCGTCAAGAAAGACCTGGGCGTCGAGCTCGCCCGGCGCGTGGCGGACCGTCTCGGCTCGACGGCAGATCTTTCGCTTGCCGGAGCATTCGAGGAGATGTATGACACGACGCTCGCACAGAAAGCGCGCGCATCGGCGCGCTGGATCGTGCAGAACTGCGCAAAGCCGATATCCGTGGTCGATGCGGCGCGAATGTCATCGATGAGCGAGCGTAACTTTCTGCGCTTGTTCAAGCGCGAAATCGGCGTCACGCCATCGAAGTATCTGCTTCGGGCACGGCTCGATCTCACCTGCAAGTTGCTCGAGAGTAGTGACCTGCCGGTCGACAAGATCGCGCGCCGCACGGGGCTCAGCAACGGCGAGCGGCTTTCGAAGCTATTCCGTAAAGAGTTCTCGATGTCGCCGACCGAGTATCGCGGACGCAGCCGGCAAAAGCCTTGATGACAAGAACGTCGAGGCCGGCTCGCGACGTTCTCAATCGAAGCGGTTGCGAATGAAGCGGCATGGGTTGCCGCCATAGACGCCCTCGGGCTCGAGCGAACGATGCACGACGGACAGCGGCGTGACCACGGCTGAGCGGCCGATCGTGACACCCATCTGCACGACGCAGTTCGCGGTGATCCATACGCCGTCTTCGATGATGATCGGCGCGACGCGCAGGTCCATCGTCGTGCTCATCGCATGCGAGCCCGTCGTCAGAAAAGTGCCCTGCGAGATGCAGACGTGCGAGCCGATTTGAATGGGTGCCTGGTTATAGATCCACGCATCGACGCCGAACCAGCAGTGATCGCCGACCACGAGATTCCAGGGTGCCTTCACGCGCACGGGATGCACGAAGCGGCAGCCGGCGCCGATCTTCGCGCCGAACAGGCGCATCAACGCGACGCGCAGACCGGAGAAAGGCACGAACTTGTTATTGATGATGCTGGCTTCGACGATGAACCATAACGCCTCGACGAAAGTCGAGCGCACCTTCAGATAGTTACCCTTGCCGGCGCGACTCAGATCGATCACGCCGTAAGACGCGCGATCGATTTCCGCCTCGCGCCGAGGGGTTTCCGCAGGCGGGATGGATTCGCCGTCTAGCAGTTCCGAGGCCATTTCACATTCCCGCTACGTTGAAGAATCGCGATTGCGCGAATGCGGCGCGGACGATTCCCAACACATACGCCGCGCCTGGAATGCTTCCAGTGCGCCTTTGAGTGTCGAGAGCCGCAACTCGTCCGAGAGCGATTCGATACGCCGCTTTCCTCGCTCGACGAGCACTTTTTTCAATTCGGGATCGATGATGAGTTTATGCAGCGCGTTGGCCATGGTCTCCGGCTTCAGCAGATCGACGAGAAGGCCGGCGTCGCCGACCTGATCGCGCAGATTCACGAGATCGGAATACAGTACCGGGACGCCGAGCTGAAACGCCTCGTAGGGCGGCAAGTTCGTGGGACCGAAATAAGTCGGCATCGCCAGTGCAATCGACTGGCGATAGAGACATGGCAATTCGACGTCGGGCACGAAGCCGGCGAAGCGGATTCTGTCGCTCAGCCCGAGGTCCGAGGCGACGGCACGAACGTGAGCCATGTTGCCGAAATCGCGTCCCGAGAATATGGCGCCCACCTTGATGCCGAAACGATCCTCCAGACTGCGTAACCCGCGCAACAGGTAGACGTGGTTCTTGTGCGGCCAGAATTGCGCGGGATAGTAGACGTAGTCGCAGCTCAGCGAATATTTGGCCTTGATATCGACGTAGCGCTCCGGCTGCGATAACTCTTCTTCGGAAAGCATCGTGCCGACGGCGGGAGAGAAGGGAATTACGTGCACGCGGTCTTCGTCGATGCCATAGCGTCGGATCACGTTATCGCGCCCACCCGCTGAATCGACAACGATGCCCGTCGCTTTCTTCAACGCATGCTGATAGATCTGCTCGCGACGCTCGAACTCGCCATTGGCGCGCACTTCGGGAAAATCCGGTTCATCCCGATGCGAAAGGTCCCAGACAGTAAAGAGGTAGCTGAAGCGCACGGTCACCAGCGCGAGATAGGACGGGCAAGTGAAATAGACGAGATCCGCCCCCATGTCCTCCAGCGAGCGGTCCAGCCAGTTGAGTTCGAGGCTTCGCATGGGCAGGCGGGACGGACTGATCTGCCGCCACATCACCTGAAAGCGCGCGAGGATGCGTTGCCATTTTTTAACCGGCAGATAGCGTGCATCGAGGCCGCTTCTCTGTAATTCCTCGATCGCCGACTCACGCGTCGTGACGAAGGTCACACTGCAGAGTTCGGGCGGCAGACGCTTGAACAACAGCGCCGCATTCGTTGCCTGCTGAAAGCCGCCGCCCGTCGAATTGTCCTGCTCGAGGAGTACCACGATCCGGATCGGCCGAACATGAAAGCTATCGACAACGGGGTCCGCATCGTTCGCAAGCTTCTGCTCGCCGACGCCGTGGTCGGCGGGTTCTGGATCTGCAACGCCACTATCGAAAGCGACATTTGAAGCGGCTCTGTTGAACGGCATATCTTCGGCCCCCGGAAAAGGATGCACATCTGACGCTGATGCAATCGCACGTTCATCCCACGGTAGCCGGTGAAACAGGGATCGACTCGTTCTGACCGATCTCGGCAAGACGTTGGCGACCAATGGACGTAGCCGCCGCAGGCCCGGGGACGCGCGCCATGCGCGGACAACCGGCCAAAAGCTTGATGATTTCCGCCAATGACACTGTCGCCGCAGGCCAGCCACTAGGATGACTGTTCGAGTACGGGTCTTATCGCCGCCCGGCAACCGACATGAATCTGTCTTTTTCTCGGGGCAGTTCGCGCACGCGTCACGGTTCATCGGAGGACCTCCTTGAAAACGCTCCACATCATTCCGTCCATCGAGCCCCGATCAGGCGGGCCGGCCGAGGCGATCAAAAGACTCGCGACGGAAGTTCGGCTTCGCGGGCACAGCGTCGATGTCGTCTGCCTCGACTCTCCGGTGCACGCGGACGCAACGGATGACACCGCGTTCAATCGTGTCATCCGCCTTGGACATTACGCAGGCAAATATTCATTCAGCTTCCGCCTGGTGCGGTGGCTGATGCAGAACGGCAGGCAATACGATGCGATCGTCGTGGACGGCATCTGGCAATTTCACAGCGCGGCGGCGGTGGTTTCATTGCGCTCGCTGGGTGTTCCCTATTTCGTGATACCGCACGGCATGCTCGATCCGTGGTTCAACGTCGGCCGACCGCTCAAGTATGCGAAGAAACTCGTGTACTGGATGCTCGTGGAGCGGCACGTCATCAGCAATGCACAGGGCATTCTCTTCACCGCCGATAGCGAGCGCAAACTGGCGCGCAATTCTTTTCCGCTATACCGCGCAAAGGAAGCCACGATCACATACGGAACTGCACCTCCGCCCTCGATCGAGACGACGGGCGTCGGTAATTGGCGTGCCAGTGCCGAATGCGAGGGGAAGAAGCTCATTGTTTTTCTCGGGCGCATCCATGAAAAGAAGGGTTGCGACCTGCTGGTCCGCTCGTTTCACGATCTGAAGGAAGCGGGCGACGACTATCAGATTGTCATCGCGGGGCCGGACAATAACGGCCTCGTGGCGAGGCTGCGTCGTGAAGCCGAGCACCTCGGGCTTGCCGGGCGAATTACCTGGCCCGGCATGGTCACGGGCAACGACAAGTGGTCCTTGTTGCAAGCAGCCGACGTCTTGATTTTGCCTTCGCATCAGGAGAATTTCGGCGTCGTGGTGGCTGAAGCGCTTGCATGTGGCGTGCCGGTGCTTCTGACCGACAAGGTCGGCATCTGGCAGGAAGTCGTCGCCGACGGCGCCGGACTCGCGGACGAAGACACGCAACAAGGGGTGACGCGGTTGCTGACGCGATGGACGAGCCTGTCGGACGAAGCCAAGGCGACGATGAGAACCGCGGCGAGACAGTGCTTCGATAACCGCTTTCACGTTTCCCGTGTTGCGCAAAGTTATATTGCCTTGATGGGAAACGGGCGACCGGAATCGGTCAACACCTTGCCAGATTCCGTCACCGGATGATCGGGTAAAACGCTCATCGCTATCCTCGGACCATGGGGCGTATCGGCTTGCGCCTTTGCTTCATGTTCGAGGCAATTCATCAGAAGATGATCCATTCCACGCCGTCGCGCATTCAGCAGTTCATGTCGAATAACTCCCGCCGGGGCACATCATGACGCTACTCGTAGCCGAGCAGGACACCGTGATTGATAAGGAACTGGAGACCATCGTTCATGAAGGCGTCACGCTGGCCCTGATTGTCCGGGACTCGTTCTCGAGAGAAGGCATCAATTTCTTCACGCCGCACGAGTACTCTCAACAACTCGCGCATATGACGCATCCGGCCGGAAAGAAGATCCCGGCTCACGTACACAACGTAGTGGTCCGCGAAGTCAAACTGACGCAAGAAGTTCTGTTCATCAAGAAGGGCCGCGTGCGCGTCGATTTTTACGGCTCGAATCTGCACTACGTGACGAGCCGTACGCTCGGACCCGGCGACGTGATACTGCTGTCCTCGGGCGGGCATGGCTTCGAGATACTCGAAGACGCGGCGTTCATCGAGGTAAAGCAGGGGCCCTATGTGGGCGATCAGGACAAAGTGCGATTCGAACCGCGAGCTTAAGTCAGCGCGCTTCCGGCGATCAGCCAAAGGATGAGACGCCCTATGCCGCTTTCAGATCGTACTTTCGCGCGCGCACCTGCCTTCGTCCTGCGGCAATGCTTTCGGTATTTGCCGTTCGGCGTGGGCGCGTCCGAGGGACGCGACCGGGACCGCTATGTCCGCGCCGCACGGTCGGTCGGCTGCAACGCGGTGAGCGCCGCGCTGGGCTTTGCGGTAGTTCTGCTCTCGGTATCCTTCACGCTTCCGTATCTGGGACAGGAGCGCTTCGGCATCTGGATGACCATATCGAGCCTCGCGTTGATGTTATCGGTGCTGGATCTCGGCGTGGCGAACGGGCTCGTGAATCTCGTTGCGGATGCCGAGGCGTCCGCCGATCGCGACTCGCTGCATATCATCGTCACGCGTGGAATCGCTTTGCTCGCCGTTATCGGCGTGGGCGCCGCGGGCATATTGATCGGCCTCGTGATGCTGCTGGATTTACAGCGTCTGCTCAAGCTCGGGTCGGTGGCGGTCACGAGGGAGGCCGTGCTGGCGACGCTCACGTTCATCGCGCTGTTCTGCCTGAATATCCCGCTCGGCGGAGTCAG
Source organism: Caballeronia sp. J97 (assembly GCF_905220305.1). NCBI lineage: Bacteria > Pseudomonadati > Pseudomonadota > Betaproteobacteria > Burkholderiales > Burkholderiaceae > Caballeronia > Caballeronia sp. J97. The sequence continues at coordinate 51,468 of NZ_CAJMZL010000020.1, forward strand.
AAAGGTTTTCTTCGGCATGCAGCGAGCATGGGTGCCGCATACCGCCGCGGCGATCGGATACTTATGCTCACTGCCGTTGCTCTATCTCTGCGCGCGCATGCGCGCACCTCTGCCTTATCTGGTCCTTTCCACTTATGGCATACAGGTCGCCAGTGCGTTGATGCTTCTCGTGCGTCTGCACCGCGAGCGAATCTTCAGGGTTCATCGCGGCATCTGGGCCGGCACTGGCTGGCGCGACTACTCCGTGCTGATGAAAACAGGAGGCTTATTTTTCGTCGTCCAGCTCGGATTCATTTGCGGCAGCGCCTGTGACCCGTTGATCGTCGCGAATATTCTCGGCGCCAAGGAGGTCGCGAGGCTGGCTGTCGCGCAGCGTCTGTTTCAGGTTATCACCGTCGCAATGGCGATGCTGTCGGGACCGTTGTGGGGCTTGTACGCCGATGCGCGCTCACGAGGCGAGAAGGCTTTCATCGGGAAGACGCTCAGGATGTCCATGTGCGTGACGACGGGTTCCGCCTTGCTGATGAGCTCGCTGATTCTCGTCGTGTCGCCCTGGCTCCTGAAGATATGGACGGGCAATCAGCTCGATGTGCCGTTCGAGTTGCGGTGTGCGGCGGCGGTGTTCGTCGTGGTCGATGCAATGGCCAGTGCTTTCGCCATCTTTCTCAACGGGGTGAACGAATTGCGTCCGCAGTTGTTCGCCGTGCTCGTTTTCTGCGCCATTTCCATACCGCTCAAGGTGTATCTGCTCACGAAGTTCGGCACGGTGGACTGGGCAATCTGGTCGACCATCATCGCCAGTGTCGCAGTGGACTATGCCGTATATCTCGGGATTTGCAGAAAGCGAATCTTCGCCCATGCTTCGCTGAAGCCGCAGTCGTAGCGCGTTGCGCGAGCATCGAGACGTCATGGTCTATTTCTGGAGGAAGTGGCAAGCCGCTGGCGACGCGCTCAAGACGAGACGGCACGCACTGGCGAAGATCATCGTCGCGTGTTGCGGTATCTCGGGCGCGGCGGGCTCAGCGCGTCGCGCACAGGCGGCCAAAAGCGAAGCCGCGCCGATGCAGGGCGCATCCGCTTCGATGCAATTGGCGGAAAGCCTCTCGCCCGACGACAGAATGGTCGTCGTCAGGGGTTCGCTGTTGCAGGCGCGTATCGGAGACGTGTCCGGCTACATTCTTGCCGAAGGCCCGATTCAAGGCTATGCGACGTTGCGCCAGTACGCCGGAACGCTCACGCGCCTACTCGTATCCCAGCATCCGGCAGGTCATCGCGCTTCGGATGTGGCATGTTATCGGCTCGACCCGGACGATGCGTCGAGTCCGGACAATGGCGGCACGGTTATCGTGTCGAAATCCGGAAAGCGCTGGAAACGCGTGTTCGAGGGCGACATCTACGCACGCTGGTTCGGCGCGCAAGGGGACGGCATCACCGACGACGCCGATGCCATCAATCGAGCCGTCGCGTTCGCTGGTTCGTGCCATGCGTCGACCGGAAGATCGCAGCGCGTGGTGCTCGATAACGGCACGTTTCGCATCGCGGCCGCATCGGGAACGCTTGCCATTCCCTGTCACGACGACGGCCGCACGAGAAGCGCGAAGGACAAGCGGCTTGCGCCAGAGCCGGCATCGCGTCAGGCTTATTGCGTGGGCGTGTGGCCCGGCGTGAGAGTGTGCGGCGTCAACGCCGTCGTGAAGGGCGCGTATCGCTACGGCATGGCGGACGCGCGCCAGCCGATCGCCTTCGGCATGCTCGATGGACACGATATCGCTTTCGAAACGGGGCTCGAGAACCTGACCTTTATCGATTGCTTCATTGCTTTCGGCGCGCTTTCCGCGACACTCGCCTGTTGCATCTTCGAAAAGCTTCGCTTCCTCGGCTGTGGTGTCGGCATCTATGCGGCCGTGCTCGAGCAGTGCATGTTCAGCAATATCGAAGCCCAGGGCACGGGCGTGCCGATTCTCGTCGGCGGGCAATGGGCGGATCGCAACGACGACTACAACGAGCGCGGCGGCTACGCGGACAAGTGCACCTTCATCAACGTGCGCAACATCTACAGTCGCGTCTATGGCGATGACGAGCGACGTATCGATACCTGGTTCGATGCCACGTTCTTCAAGACCCGAAACAACGAGTCCAGACTGAGCGCGCAGCTCAACGCGGCGTCGCAGGCGCGGGCATATCCCTACCGCGGCATTTGCGGCTTCAGCATCAGGGTCATGTCGCGTTATGCGCGTCCGTCGAATGCGAACGTCTTCATGCAGATATCGCATGCGATGTCGCCGCGACCCGCCGTGCTCGTCGATGCGTGTCAGTCCGCCGTGTTCAACGGCGTTTATCTTGAGCGCGTAGGCTATCGCGACAATCCGGGACGAACGGGACCGGTCGGCGCCGGCTGGAACGACCCCTATCTGGGCGATGGCGTGCTGGTTCCGGCATTCGTCGGGACGCTCGACGGCGCGTCCACCGTTTCCGGCGTCAATGTTCAGCAAGCCTACGGCGCGGCTGCGGTGCAGTCGGATGGCCTGATCGCGCCCGTGCAGTCATGGGATTGCACGCTCAAGCAGGCGCAGGACCAGTTTGCATCGGGCGCGGCGAAGTTCGCCGGCGATGTGACGATACAGAGCGGTGCGCTGCGTGCCGTGGACGAAGTCCGGCATGAGATAGGCGGGCTCGGACTGGTCAGCATGGATTTCAACGGCGCGAGCTTCGACACGGGCCTGTCGGTTCCGCACGACGACAAGACCCATGCGGTGATCATGCTCGTGTCGCGCAACGCGGACCGGTCGCATCAGGCTTCGTCGGGTCTGTATCTGCTTCATTTGCCGCGCACCGGTACGAGCGAGCCGGTCCGAACGCTGGTATCGGGAAGTGATCTCCTCCGCTTTTCGGTGACTCAGAAAGGGACGCTGGGTCTTGTCGCCACGAACGCGGGCGCACATCGCGTTCTCATGCTCGGCAATCGTCCTTTCGCGTAGCCGCATCGGTGTGCGGGCAAGCGGCGCACCTGGCGCCGCCAACGATTCAGGTAATGACGCGATCCGACATGTCGCGCTTCTTCTGCAGGTCGATCACGACGCGGCGCTCGAATGCGGACAGAATCTTCTCGCGCGAGAGATGCGTGGTCGCATAGCTGCGTCCGAGAGCGCCGAGCCGCGCACGCAGCGCGGGATCGTCCGCGAGATGGACGATCGCGTCCGCGAAGGCGGCCGCATTTCCCGGTTCCGTCACGACGCCGACTGCACGAACGATGTTCGATAACTCGGTATGCTCCGCGGCCGTCGCGATGACGGGGCGCGCGCTCGACAACATGCCGCCGAGCTTGGAGGGCATCACGATGTCGGCCGCGTCCGCGCGTTGCGGAAGCGCGTGTATGTCCGCAAGCCCCATCAATTCATTGAAGCGCTTGTTCGGTTGCAGGTCGATCAGTTTGATATTCGGAAGCTCCGCCGCCTTGGCGGTCAGATAGTCTTTCGCCGGACCATTGCCGCAGATGACGAACACGATGTCGCCTCGATGCTTCAGCATGTGCGCGGCTTGCGGAAGCAGTTCGAGTCCCTGCTTGGCGCCGAGATTGCCGGCATACAGCACGACGATGGCATCTTTGTCGATACCGAGCCGGCCACGGAATGCGCTGATTCTGCCGAGCGGACGAATGCGCCCGGTATCGACCCAGTTCGGTACGAGCGACAGCTTTTCGTCAGGTACGCCTTTGACAGCGGCGATTTGTGTCATCGCGGCCGAGGGCGCCGACACGCCGTCCATGCGCGCGAGAAGCGATCGTTCGAACTTCAGGCATAGCTTCTTGACGGCATCGCCTTTGAGCATGCCGAGCTTGAATGCAGCATCGACTTCATAGTCCTGAATTTGAAGCCAGCACAGCGCGCCGCTCAAACGCGCCGTGAGCAATGCGAAGGGGCTTGCGAACAAAGGCGGTTCGACAACCCAGACGAGATCGGGACGCCAGCGTATCTGACCGATCGCGGGAAGCGCGGCTGCGAGCGAGAAACTCATCAGGTGAATGAGACGTTTCAGGCCTGTCGGCTGGCGCGGGCACCAGAAGGGCACACGCGTCACCGACACGTCGTTGATCGATTCCGTGGAGAATTTTCGCGCGCTATAACCTGCATGCAGACGCCAGCCGGGATAGTAGGGCGATGCCGTTATCACGCGAACCATGTGCCCCTTCCTTGCGAACCACTCGGCCAGCTCGGACGAATACTTCCCGATGCCGGAAACCTCGGGAGCATAGTTCAGTGAAATCATGAGGATCTTCATTCGATAGCCTTTATTGGAATTGAATGAACCTTCCATGCATTCGCACGCAGAAGTTATGAAAGAAGCATCGAGCTATCCGCCGAATGGTACAAGGCACTTCTTCGATCCTGCCGACAAAGCCTTGCCGACGCACGCCACCGCTTTGCCGTCTGGTTTCATTCTTACCGACATTACTCAGCCAGCCGACAACATCTTGGCGATTTCGGTCGCGATGTCTTGTGTAACGGTGCCGAATGTAAAGTACTCAACGGCGACGGACACGTGAGACTCAGGGATTTCTCGAATCAGGCGTGCCGCGCCGTTTTGTTTGTCCATTGATAAGAGCAAGGTAACGGTCTGACCGAACGCACGTCGATGCGTCTCTCCTCTTGAAACCGCACCTGCCGAGCGGATATCGCTGTCGGGCGCGACGCACCCTACCGGCAAACACATGGCCTCGATGGAGCAAAGCATGCGTGACGATTCGATGCACGGGGATAGCGTGTCGATATCCGATTACGTTCGGGTCATCATCGATGGCCGGCGTCTGGTATGCATGGTCGCACTGGGCACGCTCGCGCTCGGTGCGTTATACGGGGCGGTCAATCCGCCCGTGTACCGGGCTGATGCGCTTGTTCAGATCGGCACGCAGACATCGAATTCTCCCGAAGCGGAGGCATTGGGGCGGCTCGCTTCGATCTTCGATTCGAAGGTCAAGGCGGGCGCCGACACCGAGATGGAATTGATTCGCTCGCGGCTCGTCGTGGGTGAAGCGGTGCAGCAATTGCACCTGGAAATTACCGCGGTGCCGCGCTATTTTCCGCTGGTCGGCCATTGGATCGCGAGGCTGAACAGCGGGATGGGCGACCCTAAACCGCTCTTCGGCTTGCGGCGGTTCGCATGGGGCGACGAGAACATCGAAGTAACGAAGTTCGACGTGCCGCGCGCGGCCGTCGGCCACGAATTCTCGATCAAGGCGGGGCAGGGCGATTCATTCGAACTGCTTTCGCCCGATGGCATCGTCCTCGGACGAGGAACGGTCGGCACGGAACTGAACGTGCCGTATGGCAAAGGCGAGGTCCGCGTACTCGTCAGCACGCTCGAAGCGCCCTTCGGCTGCGAATTCACGGTGAAGGCCAAATCTCCCCAGGCGACCATTCTGGCGCTTCAGGGCGCGCTGGCTATCGCGGAGCGCCGCCAGCAATCGGGGATGATCGGCGTGGCGCTCGAAGGCTCCGACCCGACGCGCATCGCGAATATCGTGAACACGATCGCGCAGGAGTATATGGCTCAGGACTTCGCGAGAAGGTCGTCCGAGGCCGAGCACTCGCTGCTGTTCCTCGAAGGGCAGTTGCCGAAGTTGCGCGAGGAGTTGCAGCAGGCGGAAGATCAGTACAACGCGTTTCGCAACAGCAAGGGCACGGTCGACCTCGGCGTCGAGAGCCGGTTGCTGCTTCAGCAGGTCGTCGAACTCGACACCAGCATGCGGACGCTGATGCAGCAGCGCGACGATATCGCCGGGCACTATCAACCGGGTTATCCGTCGCTCACGGCGATCAATGCCAAAATCAGCCGCTTGCAGCAGGATCGCGATGCATTGAGCCGGCGCATCGCGTCCTTGCCCGACACCGAGCAGACCGCGCTGCGTCTCATGCGCAACGTTCGCGTCGACACCGATCTCTATACGAATCTCCTGAACAGCGCGCAGCAGTTGCGTGTCATCAAGGCGGGCAATGTCGGCAATGTTCGCATCGTCGATCGCGCGATGGCGCCCGAGAAGCCCATCAAACCCAACTGGCGCGTCTTGCTGTCGCTGTCCGCGGTGCTGGGCGTCGCGCTGGGAATCGTCGCTGCGTTCCTGCGAAAAGCGCTGTTCGGTGGCGTGGAGCGAAGCGTCGAGATCGAGCGTGCTCTCGGCATTCCGGTCTGCGCGGTCGTGCCGCATAGCGCGCGGCAAGTCAGGTTGCAGGAGGACATGCGTCGCAAGATTCCCGGCGTCCATGTGCTGGCGACGCGTTCGCCCGGCGATGTGGCGGTGGAAGGCGTGCGTAGCTTGCGCACTGTGCTGCAATCGATCGGCGGCGCGCGCAGAAACAACGTGATCATGATCACGAGCTCGACGCCCGGCGCGGGCAAGTCGTTCCTGTCGGCCAATCTGGCGGCCGTTCAGGCGGCCGGCGGCAAGCGGGTGTTGCTGATCGATGCGGACATGCGCATGGGCAACATGCATGCGTCGTTCGGACCGGCCGACGGACCCGGACTGCGCGAACTGCTGAACGGCGCGCCCTTCGACGATGTGGTGCGGCGCGATGTCATCGATGGCGTCGATCTGATTCCGCGTGGCGCGGACTCGGCCAATCCCGCGGACATTCTCATGAGCCAGCGCCTGAACGAGCTGATCGATTCGGCATCGAGGCGTTACGACTCCGTCGTCATCGACACGCCGCCGGTGCTCGCCGTCACGGACGCGTCGCTGATCGGACGGCAGGCAGGGACGACGCTTCTCGTGGTGCGGCACGGGCGTCAGTCGGTCGCCGAAGTCCACGAGGCGCTGAGCCGGTTGCAGAACAGCGACGTCAGCGTGAGCGGCATCCTGTTCACCGATGTTCCCGCCGAGAGATCCCGCTATGGATCGGGCTACGTGAGCTCATACCGGTACGGCCGGGATCGTGGCGAGAGCAACATCAAGACTGCCTGATGCAATTCGCATGTCGCGTAAGCAAACGAGGAGAAGAAACGATGCCGAACAAGGTCGCGCTGGTCACCGGGATCACCGGTCAGGATGGTTCCTATCTCGCTCAATTCCTGCTCGACAAAGGATATGAGGTGCACGGCGTGAAACGCCGTTCGTCGCTCTTCAATACCGATCGGATCGACCATCTGTACGAAGACGACCATGTCGCGCAGCGCCGCTTTCATTTGCATCACGGCGACCTGACCGACTCGTCGAGCATTCTGCGCATCATGCAGCGCGTTCAGCCGGACGAAATCTACAACCTGGCCGCGCAGAGTCACGTGGCGGTTTCCTTCGAGGAACCGGAGTACACGGCCAACGCCGACGGCCTCGGCGCGCTGCGGATACTCGAAGCGATGCGCATACTGGGCCTCGAGAAGAGCGCGCGCTTCTATCAGGCATCGACATCGGAGTTGTATGGGCTGGTGAGGGAAGTGCCTCAGCGCGAATCCACGCCTTTCTATCCGCGCAGCCCCTATGCGGTCGCGAAGCTATACGCGTACTGGATCACGGTGAACTATCGCGAGGCGTACGGCATATACGCATGCAACGGGATTCTGTTCAACCACGAATCGCCGGTTCGCGGCGAGACCTTCGTCACGCGAAAGATCACGCGCGCCATCGCCCGCATTGCGATCGGATCGCAGGACTGCCTCTATCTCGGCAATCTGGGCGCGATGCGCGACTGGGGACACGCACGCGATTACGTGCAGATGCAGTGGCTCATGTTGCAGCAGCCGGAGCCGGAAGACTTCGTCATTGCATCGGGCGTGCAGTACAGCGTGAGGGAATTCGTCCAGCAGGCGGCGTCGGAGCTCGGCATCACGCTGCGCTTCGAAGGCAGCGGTGTCGACGAGGTCGCCATCGTGGACAGCATCACGAACAAGGAATGCCGGGTCGCGCCGGGTGCGGTGATCGTGCGCGTCGACCCACGCTATTTCAGGCCGACCGAAGTGGAGACCTTGCTGGGCGATCCGTCGAAGGCGCACGCGAAACTGGGCTGGGCCCCGACGGTGACATTCCCCGCGCTCGTGAAGGAGATGGTCCTGTCCGACTATCAGATCGCGAAGCGGGATGCGCTGATCACACTGGCCGGATACCGGGCGCTGGAGCATCACGAATGACGACGAGCCTGCGTTGAGCCGCGCGGCAACACACCGGAGCGTATGCCATGTGGACCCGTTGGGCATTCTCATTCGTCGTCTATTCGCTATTTGCCGCAGCGTTGGCGCAATACGGGGACCAGGCGATCAGCGCGCTTGGAACCCGCTCCATCGACGTATGGAACATGAGCACGGCCGGGATGAAGGAGGCGGGCTCGGTCAGATACGTGAAGGATGTCATCGCGGCCGTCATCGGCGTGGGCTGGCCTCTCGCGCTGGGAATGTGCCGCTTTCCATCCGGCACGCGCACGTTCATTCTCCTGTACTTTGCGTGGATCCTCTGCGTGATATCGATCGGCGTCGTGCCGTTCATCCTGGGCTGGACGCCGCTGTTCTTTCTTGCCGCCGGGCTGCGCTGGCTGCTTTTGCTTCATGCGTCGTTCGGGCTGTTCCTGTTCGGGCGATGGCTGCCGGATAGCGCCCGCGGGCAGACGGCCTTCGTCCTCGCGTTGCTCGCGCTCGCCGCGCTCGACCTCAACGTCGTTCTGCGGCAATGGATGGAGCTCGGTCAGGGCCGGGTCGTTTCGTTTGCGGGCGATCGCTATACGGGTCTGCTCAGCAACGCGACGCTGGCGGGCATGTATGCGATCTCCCTCGCGTGCATGACGCTGATTCTCGATCGGGGGCGGCTCATCCTCCGGCTCGTGCTGCTGGTGGTGGCGGTGGCGATCGCGGTGTCGTCCGGCACGCGTTTCGCGATGCTGTGCATTGCGCCGGTGGCCGGCCTCCTGTTCTGGGAGACGCTGCACGCGAGGCTCGGTCGAAGCGGCCGGATGCTGCTCGTGACGAGCGCGTTGCCGATCGCGGCGTGCCTCGTGACGGCCGGCTACGCGCATATGGTCGACGCGGTGGGCCGTGGCGACATTCTGGCCAACCAGATCAGCGAAGGGGGGCGGCTATATAACCTCGGGGAGATGATGGGTGAATTGTCGCAGGCGGACGTCCCGGAGTTGCTGATCGGAAGAGGTCTCGGCGTCGGCACGAACACGGCGTACGCGATGGTGTCGCAGGCGGGCGCCGAACCCGAGCAGTACCGGTTCAATCTGCTCATCGACAATACCTTCGTCACCATGCAGTTTCAGATCGGGACGGTCGGGACGTTGCTCTTCATTGCGGGCGCCGCGGCGTTCCTGTGGCGCATCCGTCCGCCTGAGCCGGGGTATCTGCGGGCGCGTTACCTCGTGTTTCTGGGCATCACGATAGGCGCGTGCATGGACATCAATCTGCCGGAGCAGTATCCGCTGGTGACGACGCTTCTGGTCTGTTTCGGGGACATGTACTGGCGCTCGGTCAAGATGGCGGGCACGGCGGTCGAAACCGTGTCCGGTCGCGCGCGACCGCCCGGCGCCGCTGTGGAAGCGCCGTCGCTGAGCATGTAATCCGGGAGCCGACATGCTAGTGTTCATCGCACCGTACAGCGCCGCTCATCGCGAGAGGAACCGCGATCTCGGCGCTGCCCGCAAAGTCGAATTCTTTCTGACCCTGGCCGCCCATCTGGCGCGCGATGTCGTGTTGATCAATTCGGCGCACGAAGAGGAGGCGTGGTTGCAGCGAGAAGTCCGCGACGCGCGCATCGGCGACAAGCCTATTCGTGAGATCGCGCTGCGCCGCTATCCGGTCCGGACCGTCGGCAAGATGTTGAACCTGCTCGAAGTCGCCGCCGTGAGCCGCGAGATTTCGATGCTGGGCAAACCCGATACGGTATGGATCTACAACCCCTACGCATTCGAAACGATGCTGGCTCGCGAGTTGACGAAGCAGTTCGGCGCGCGTCTCGTCCTTCAGTTCGAAGACTGGCTGTTCTCGCGGCGGCGCTGGCATCCCAAGCCGATGATCGACTTCGTTGCATGGCGCTTTCTCTTGCCGGCCCCGACGGTGTGCCTTGCCGTCAACGAATCGTTGTCGACACGCGAGCAGCGGCGCAGCGGTTGCCCGGTCATATTGTGTCCGGGCGTGGTTTCCGATGACCTGATCGAAGTATGCAGACGGCGGCGGCCATTTTCGCGCGAAGGCGCGCCTGCCGTGATCGGCTACTTCGGCGGACTGAGCGCGGAGAAAGGCGCGGATGTCGTACTCGATCTGATTCGCCTGTCGCGCGGACGCTTCATCTTTCATGTGTGCGGCGCGGGCCCGCTGGCATCGGCGTTCGCAGCCCTCGGCGACGAAGGACATGCGGTGCACTTTCACGGCCGGGTGGACGATGAGACGCTGCTCTCCTTGATCTCGGAGTGCGACGTCCTGGTCAATCCGCACGCGTCGATCGAGAAGATGGGCAACGGCGTGTTTCCATTCAAGGTCATCGAGTATGTGGCGTCCGGAAGACTCGTCATATCCACGGACCTTCCGGCCATCAGCATGAAGGAGATTCACGAAGCAATATGCTTCGCGCCGCCCGAAGCGCCGGCCATCGTCGACGCGTTGACGAACGCGCAGGAAACTTATCTGCGCAAGCGAACGAAGATAGAGAAGGCGATAGACGCGGCAGCGGCGCTGCTCTCGCAAGGGGCGCTGAGACGCGCGCTGTCGCCGATACTGGCCGAACGCGAAACGCAATAACAAACGGCGCGCGGCCGGCTGTCGAACGACAGCATCGGCACGCGCGCCGTCACACGTTCATCACGCGTTCGCGTATCCGGTCCGCTGCACGTGTTCCGTGAAATCGGCATAGGTCGATGCGATGCCGCTCCTGAGCGTGATCGTGGGCGTCCACCCGAGCTCGGCCAGCTTGGACACATCGAGCAATTTTCGCGGCGTTCCGTCCGGTTTCGATCGATCGAAATCCAGCGATCCGGAAAAGCCTATGACGTCGCAGACGAGACGGGCGAGGTCCGCGATCGCGATGTCGCGTCCGGTGCCGATATTGAACACGCCGTCGGAGCGGCCGCTTTCGAGCAGCGCGAGCACGCCCGATGCGAGGTCGTCGACATGCAGGAATTCGCGTCGCGGCGAGCCCGATCCCCAGACCGAAATGGAAGGGAGTCCGTTCAGTTTCGCTTCGTGCGTCTTGCGGATGAGCGCGGCCAGAACGTGCCCGTTCTGCAGATCGTAGTTGTCGTTCGGACCGTAGAGGTTCGTGGGCATCACGGAGATATATCGCATTCCGTGTTGCCGGTTATACGCTTCACACAGCTTGAGCCCGGCGATCTTCGCGATGGCATAGGCTTCGTTGGTCTGCTCGAAGCCGCTCGTGAGCAGGTACTCTTCCCTGATCGGTTGCGGGCAAAATTTCGGGTAGATGCACGACGAACCGAAGAACACCAGTTCGGGTGTGCCGCTCTTGAAAGCCGCATGAATCACATTGGTTTCTATGACGAGATTCTCGTAAAGAAACGACGCTGGCTGGGTCGAGTTCGCGTGTATGCCGCCGACCTTCGCTGCCGCGAGCAGCACCACGTCGATGTGTTCCTGCGCGAAAAATTCCGTCACCGCGCGTTGATCGAGCAGATCGAGCTCATGTCTGGATCGCGTGATCAAGTGGTGATAGCCGCGACTGGCGAGACACCGGACGAGGGCGGAGCCGACCATGCCATTGTGTCCGGCGACATAGATGCGAGAGCCTTTGTTCATGTTGGTGCTCAACCGTCCATTGAGATGCGTTGATCGGAACGTGATTTCCCGCAGACACTGAATCTGGTCAGGCGCGCGTGCGCTTCTCAGATTAGCGATGGCTATGAACATTTCCCGGCTCGTGGCGGACGGTGCCAAGATATTGTCGCGGTCCACGCTTTCGCACCGTCGACGACAAGTGTCGAGGGCGCGCGCGGCATGGCGTCCCGTCGCCAAAGCCGCTTCAGCCAACGTCATGGCATATTCGGCCAGCCCTCAGGATGAGCCTTCCGCCGCTCCTATGCTGCGTGAACGCGTGCAGGCCGCTCACGGGAGCATCTTGTCCCGTGAACGGACCGGCCACACCAGCCGACAGGCTTCGAGATTGAAACCAGAGAGGCACACGATGATTCCGGTGAACGAACCCCTGCTCGACGGAAACGAGAGGATCTACCTGAACGAATGTATCGAGAGCGGCTGGATCTCGTCGGATGGCGCATTCGTCGAGCGCTTCGAGCGCGCAATGGCGGCCTCCACCGGCCGCAAGCACGCCATCGCCGTCGCGAACGGCAGCGCGGCGCTCGATGTCGCCGCAGCGGCGCTGAAGCTCGGCCCGGACGATGAGGTGATCATCCCCACGCATACGATCATCTCGTGCGCATCGGCGATCGTGCGTACCGGCGCGCAATTGCGCTTCGTGGACTCCAGCGCGGACACGTGGAACATGGACGTGACGAAGATCGAGGAGGCGATCACGAGCCGTACGCGCGCGATCATGGCGGTGCATATCTTCGGTCTGCCGGTCGACATGAAGCCCGTTCTCGAACTCGCGAAGAAGCATGGCCTGCTTGTCATCGAGGATGCAGCGCAGGCCATCGGCCAGACTTATGACGGCAAGGCGTGCGGCAGCTTCGGCGATATCTCGTGCTTCAGCTTCTATGCGAACAAGCACATCACGACGGGCGAAGGCGGCATGATCCTGTGCGACGACGATGCGCTCGCCGCGCGCGCAAGAAGTCTGCGCAACCTGTGCTTCAGACCTGAACGGCGCTTCGTTCATGAGGAACTCGGCTGGAACTATCGCATGAGCAGTCTTCAGGCCGCAGTGGGGCTGGCACAGTTCGAAAAGCTCGACGAGCACATCGCGCGAAAGCGGGAGCTGGGGCGTCGCTACGACGCACTTCTGCACGATGTGCCGGGACTGGAGCTCGCACCCGTCGCATGCTCTTATGCGGAAAACGTCTATTGGGTTTTCGGCGTGATGCTCGACGATGCCTTGCCTATCGGCGGCGATGAAGCGCGCGCCATACTTGCCGATGCAGGCGTCGGCGCACGGCCTTTTTTCTGGCCCATGCATTTGCAGCCGGTCTTCCGCAAGCAGGGGCTGTTCGAAGGGGAACGCTATCCGGTTGCGGAGCGCATGGGCCTGCGCGGATTCTATCTGCCGAGCGGGCTTGCGCTGACCGAGAAGCAGCAGGATCACGCCGTGGCCGCCGTCCGCAAGATGATGGCCACGTTCCTGTGAAGAATGCCTCGCGCGATGTCCGTCCGGAGATATCGCGCGCGTCACATGACAGTCATCCTCAACGTCGATGATCGGTCGATTCCATCCCCTCTTTGATCAGCCGGCAGGGCTTCGAGTGAAGCATTTCTTTCGGCGATCAATCGAGAACCACGGAGTGCAGCCATGGACAACGCAATGAGTTCAGAAGATGCAATCACGGTGGCGGACGTGCTGGCGCCGCCCGCGCAGTCTTGCAAACGCATCGTGCCGGTGATTCTCGCGGGTGGCTCGGGCACGCGCCTCTGGCCCATGTCGCGCGAGCAGTTTCCGAAGCAGTTGATCGGCGTGGTCGGACGCGACTCGCTGTTGCAGGCTACCGTCACGCGCATGGACGGATTCGCCGGCGGCTTCGACATCGACACACAGCCGGTCATCGTATGCGGCGAGGAGCATCGCTTCACGACGGAAGAGCAGGTGCGCCTGTGCGGCGTCGGTGCGAAGATCATCGTCGAGCCCGCGCGCCGCGATACCGCGCCCGCGCTCACGCTCGCGGCCCTTGCGATCGCCGGCGCCGGCGACGATGCGATCATGCTGGCGATGCCATCCGATCATTCCATTGCGAACCTTCCCGCGCTGCACGCGGCGATCGAAACGGCGGCGAGCTACGCCGAACGCGGAATGATCGTGACGCTCGGCGTTCCGCCTACGCGGCCCGATACCGGTTTCGGTTATATCCGCATAGGCGAATCGCTCGGCGAAGGCGTGCATCTGATCGATCGCTTCGTCGAAAAGCCTGCGGCCGAGCTCGCCGCGCAGTATGTCGCCGCGCAGACCTACTGGTGGAACAGCGGCATTTTCGTCGTGCGTGCGAGCGTGTGGCTCGATGCGCTCGCGCACCTCAACGGTGAGATGCACGCAACGTGCATGGCAGCGCTCCGAGATGGCCACGCGGATGATCACTTCATTCGTCCGTGTCCGCATCAGTTCGGCCGCGTGCCGTCCGATTCGATCGACTACGCGGTGATGGAACACATCGGCGGCGGCTCCGATGCGCCCTGCAAAGGCGTGGTCGTCCCGTTGTCGGCGGGATGGTCGGACCTCGGCTCGTGGGACGCGGTATGGGAAGCGATGGAAAAGGACGGGCTCGGCAACGTAGGCAGCGGACGAGTCCTCTTCGAAGGCGCGACGTCGAGTTATGCGCGCTCCGAAGGCGGGCGACTCGTCGCGTGCGTGGGCACGACCAATGTCGTCGTCGTCGATACCGACGATGCCGTGCTCGTCGCCGACCGCTCGCATGCGCAGGACATCAAGCGGCTCGTCGCGCGCATCCGCGAACAGCATGCGCCCGAGGCCGACGCGCATCGCAAGGTCCGCCGCCCGTGGGGCTTCTATGATTCGATCGAGCATGGCGACCGCTTCCAGGTGAAGCGCATCGTCGTGACGCCGGGGGCGCGGCTCTCGTTGCAGATGCACCATCATCGCGCGGAGCACTGGGTCGTCGTGCGCGGCACGGCGCTCGTCACGCGCGGCGAGGAACAGTTCCTGCTCTCGGAAAACGAGTCGACGTTCATTCCGCTGGGCGTGCGGCACCGGCTCGAAAACCCGGGCAAGGTTCAGCTCGAAATCATCGAGGTTCAATCAGGCTCCTATCTCGGCGAGGACGACATCGTTCGTCTCGACGATTGCTACGGTCGCGCCTGACCGTAGCGCAAGAGTCCGTTCGCAGCAGGCATCTCAGGCTCGGGGTATGACATGCGCGATATACAGGGATTGCTGGCACGGCTGTTCGATGTATGCATGGTGGTCTGCGGCGCGGGCGTCGCGTCGCTGATCAGGTTCGACCATATCACCGAGCCCGATTACTACATGCCGTTCGTCGCGTTTTCAGCGGCGTTTTCTCTCGCGCTGTTTCCGGGCTTCGGCGTATACGAATCGTGGCGCGGGCGCAGCAAGCTCGTGCTGTCGAGCCGCGTCTCGCTCGCCTGGCTGGTGGTGCAGACCTGTGCGCTCGTGCTGATGTTTTCGCTGCATCGGCTCGATCAGGTTTCGCGTCTGTGGTTCGTCTACTGGACCGCGACATCGGCAGGGCTGATGATCCTCGGCCGTCTCGCCACGCATGCGGTCCTCGCGCGCATGCGTCACGCCGGCATGAATTTTCATCAGGTCGCCATCGTCGGTTGCGGCAGGCATTGCGAGTCGATCATGACGTCGATCGAGCGGGCGAGTCATACGGGCTTTCGCACGATCGCCGTGTTCAACGCCTCGCCCGAATTGCCGATCAGATCACGCGCGCCCCTCTTCGACGATTTCGACACTTTCGTGAAGCACGTTCGCGAACAGAACGTGGACGAGGTATGGCTCGCGCTGCCCCTGTCGCAGGAACGGACCATCCTGCGCTTCGTGAACGAGTTCCGTGACGATCTCGTCAACGTGCGCTTCATTCCGGACGTACGCAGTCTCGCGCTCTTCGAAAGCTGCGTGACCGAGCTTCTGGGTGTGGCCGCGATCAATCTCCTGGCGTCGCCGCTTTCGCAGCGGGCGCTGTTGCAGAAGGAGGTGTTCGACCGGCTCTTCGCGCTCTTCGCGCTCGGCGTCGTGTCGCCCTTGCTGATTGCCATTGCGATCGCGGTGAAGCTGAGCTCACGCGGCCCGGTATTCTTCAGGCAGCGCCGAAAGGGCGCGGACGGGCGTGTCTTCACCATCTACAAGTTTCGCTCGATGCGCATGCATACCGAGGAGGCCGGCGTGCTCAGCCAGGCGACGCGCAACGATCCGCGCGTGACGCGCGTCGGCGCATTCCTGCGCAGAACGAGCCTCGATGAACTCCCGCAGTTCTTCAACGTATTGCGCGGCGACATGTCGGTGGTGGGGCCGCGTCCACATGCCATCGAACACGACGATCTGTATCAGAAGGTCGTGTCGGGCTATATCCATCGTTACCGGATCAAGCCCGGCATCACCGGCTGGGCTCAGGTCAACGGCCTTCGCGGCGAAACCGACCGGATCGAGAAAATGGAAGCGCGGGTCGCGCACGATTTGTACTATCTGGGGAACTGGTCGTTCGCGCTCGATATGCGGATTATCGCCGCGACGATCTTCAAGGGGCTGCGCGGCATCAACGCGTATTGAGCCGCGTGTTCGAGCGCGTGTGGAGCGCGCTCGCGAGGCACTATCTCTTGCGCGCGACGAACGTCGCGGACCGGTCGGCGGCGCTCAGCTCTCCGCCCATCGACTTCACGCTTTCGAGCACTTCGAACCCGCTCAGGTCCAGCATCAGCTCGACTTCCGGCTTGAACATATAACGCATCACATGAGTTTCGAGAACGGTCTCGACGCACTGCGTCTTGCCGTCGGTCATCATGATCGTATAGTTCACCGCGACGGTATTGTCGTGAGGGCGCATCAAAGGCTCCGCGATCCGTATCACCACGGTTTCGTCGCTGGCGGCGCGCTTGATCCGCACCCTGGGCGGGTCGGCGAGAACGGCGGGACCATACCAGCAGTCGAACAGGAAGAGCCCGGAGCGCGGCAGATGCGTGGCGGCGGTGTGGCACATCGCCATGAAGTCGGCGTTGGTCGTCTGATAGCTCGCGACATGGAACAGCGATACGACGGCGTCGTAAAGCTCGTCCGTGCGCACCGTGCGCGCGTCGCCCTGCTGGAACCTGAGGCGCTTCGCCACGGTGCCCGGCAACGAGATGCGTCGCGCGTCGGCCCGGGCGAGCATGTCGGCGCTCATGTCCACGCCCGAAACCGAAAATCCCGTGGCCGCGAATTCCGCCGCGTGGCGTCCGGTCCCGCAGCCGAGATTCAACAGATTGCCGCCGACTATCCCGTAGCGGCCGAGCATATCCGTGACGAACGCCGCCTCAGCTCGGTAGTTCTTCTTCTCGTGATCGAAGAGATCATAGTATTGCGAGTATCGCTTGCTGAAGCTCATGTGAGCGACTCCCTGATTCGAGATAGTCCCATCCACGCGTGCCTGCGCGTTCGCACGTTCATCTCGGCGGAGCCTCGTGCATTTTCGAAACGAGTACTCGTTCGACGTTCCATGCATGACAGAGCGTAGTGCCGGCGTCAGTTGCGGCTGTGCGCGTGACCGAATACGGCAAGGTGTTGGCCGGGTTGCCGGCGGCTTACGCGAGCGCCGTTTCGACGCGTAAATGACGAAAGCGCCATCCGTGCTTCAAGGAGATTTGGCACGCACGTGCATGAGCCGACGTCATCGTCGAGACGCATCCGTGAAATCACCGGTTGCCTTTCACGATCGTCAGCCATCTAGTTCGAAGTCCGTACGACAGTTCGAAAAAATCATCTTCGTGTCGTTCGGACAAAGGCGTCTGAATGTGAATCGATCATCGCGCGCGCCGGTCCGCCGGATGCGACGTTCTCGGCCAAAACCATGCTTTTGCCCGCCACGGCGGAAAGAGAGAATCCAATCGGACGCTACGCTCGAATCAGGCGGCATTCGTACGTCAAGAGCTTTGGCGTGTCTGCAAACCGAAATTCAGGAGATTAAGACCATGTCTTACGCTACATCCTTCGGCGATGCAGAAATCAGCAGTGTTTATCGATTGTCTGAAGAGAAGATGGTCAAGTTCATCGGCATTCTCTTGTATGACGGTTTTTCGCTTCTCGGCGCGGGGACGCTGGCCGAGGCGCTGCATCTGAGCAACGAGCTTCAGTCTTCCGCTTCGGGCAATGGTGTGACTTACAGCGTTCGTCTCGTCTCCGCACGCGGGGGCGCGGTTGCGTGTTCATCATCGGTATGCGTGTGGACCGACAGGCTGGGCGGCCAGCGGTTTCAAAGTTTCGACGCGCTTTACATTGCGGGCGGTACCGGCGTGAAGCGCGCGGCCACGGACGAATCGCTGATCGAACTGTTGAGGATCGCCTGTTCGCAGAGCGCCATCGTGGGCTCGCTGGGCAACGGCGACGCGCTGCTCGCCGCGGCCGGCATTTCGAGGCGCGACTGGGCGTCTGTCGAGCGCGGCATCGTGAATGCCGGAACGTCGAACGGATGGGCGTCCACGGAGCGTGGCGATGCGCTGATCAACGCGCTCGCACTCGTGAAGCGCGACCTCGGTTACGACGTTGCGACAGCGGTGGCCGACCGTCTCGCATCCGCGAGAGACCAGCATCTGCCGATCATGCTCAGCACCATCGGAACGACGACGCTCGCGGAGAAGGCGCAGGAATCCGCGCGCTGGCTCGAACGAAATTGCGGACGTTCCATTTCGGTCGGCGACGCGGCGCGCACCGTGGCGATGAGCGAGCGCAATTTCCTGCGGCTCTTCAAGCGCGAGATGGGCGTGACGCCTTCGCAGTTTCTTCTGCGCGCGCGTCTCAATCTCAGTTGCGAGTTGCTGGCCAAGAGCGACTTGCCCGTCGACAAGATCGCGCGCAGGACCGGCCTGACCAACGGGGAGCGATTCTCGAAGGTGTTCAGAAAACAATTCATGATGTCGCCGACGGAATACCGGTCCCGAAAGAAGAGCGGCGACACGGTTTGACTTAAAGCGGTACGCCCTCTGAATCATTCCACCCGAGTCCCCCGCACGCCCGTATCGAAAACGAAATCTTCCTTTCCAAAATCGAAGAAGCGCCTAATCTTTTGGAGCGAAGCTATCGATCGATTCGGCGAGCGCGAGAGCGCCTCGTCCGGAGTGCAAAGGAGAGCGCATGGATCGGCCAGTCAAGCGCGCCGTCGCGGCGGCGGCGCTGCACGCATGGCGCGGCGCGTTGATCGTCTGTCTCGCCGCGTTGTCGGGCGCATGCGGCACCTCGCAGCAGGCCGCCGAGCCCGCCGCGCCGCTGCCTGAAACGGCCTCCGCGCCACCCGCGCCGCCGCCTGCGATGCCGCCCGCGCCCGAAGTGTCGTCGGGCTATCGGAACGGCTTGTCGACCGCTTATGCGCAACGTCACATGGCGGCCGCGGCCAATCCGCTCGCGAGCGAAGCCGGCCGCAGGATGCTTCGCAAGGGCGGCTCGGCGATCGATGCCGCCATCGCGATGCAGGCCGTGCTGACGCTGGTCGAGCCGCAGGCCACGGGAATCGGCGGCGGCGCGTTCATCATGTATTGGGACGGCAAGCGCGTGCAGGCCTACGACGGGCGCGAGACCGCGCCGCAAGGCGCGAACGAACGTCTGTTCCTGCGGCCCGATGGCAAGCCGATGGACTTCAGCGAAGCGCAAATCGGCGGGCGATCCGTCGGCACGCCGGGCGCACTGCGCGTGCTGGAGCTCGCTTGGCGGCAGCATGGCCGTCTGCCGTGGGCGACGCTCTTCGAGCCGGCGATTCAGCTTTCG
This sequence comes from Caballeronia sp. J97, assembly GCF_905220305.1. Taxonomy (NCBI): domain Bacteria; kingdom Pseudomonadati; phylum Pseudomonadota; class Betaproteobacteria; order Burkholderiales; family Burkholderiaceae; genus Caballeronia; species Caballeronia sp. J97. Next base: position 70,981 of record NZ_CAJMZL010000020.1, read on the forward strand.
GAGAAGGAATTCCCGGTCTCCGAACGCCTCTATACGCAAGTCTCGCAGGACAAGTTCCTGCCCCGTTCGCCCGAGATGGCGCGCTATTTTCTCGACGCGGACGGCAAGGCGAAGCCGGTCGGCACCGTGATCCGCAACCCGGAGCTGGCGCGCACCCTCCGGCGCATCGCGCATGAAGGAACGAGCGCGTTGTACTCGGGCGAGATCGCGCGCGATGTCGTCGCGGCCGTGAACGGCAGCGCCAATCCCGGCACCCTGTCCGAGGCCGATCTGACGCGCTATCAGGCTAAAGAGCGCCCGCCGGTCTGCACGGACTATCAGCGCTGGAAAATATGTGGCATGCCGCCGCCGTCGTCGGGCGGCATCGCGATCGCGCAGATCCTCGGCATCGCGCAGGCGCTCGGCAAGAAAGATCCGCGCTATGCGCTCGCGACGCTCAAGCCGAGCCCCGTCACGACGCCTGCGCTTTTCGAAGCCAGCCCGGACGCCGTGCATGCGATCGCCGAAGCGGACCGGCTCGCCTACGCCGACCGCGGTCTTTATGTGGCCGATGCCGACTTCGTGAAAGTCGATGTCGCCGGGCTGATCGACCCGCGCTATCTGAACGAGCGTGCCGCGTTGATCGGCGACAGGAGCATGGGCAAGGCGCAGCCCGGCGTGCCACGAGGCACGAGCGTGTCGTTCGCGCCGGACCGCTCGCCGCTGCGCGTATCGACATCGCAGATCGTGGCGGTCGACGATCGCGGCGGCGCGATATCGATGACCACGACCATCGAGTCCTACTTCGGCTCGCATCTGATGGTGCATGGCTTCATGCTCAACAACCAGTTGACCGACTTCTCCTTCGTGCCCGAAGAGAACGGCAAGCCGGTGGCCAATCGCGTCGAGGCGGGCAAGCGTCCGCGCTCGTCGATGGCGCCGACGCTCGTGTTCGATCGCGAATCGGGCGCGCTCGTCGCGACGCTCGGCTCGCCGGGCGGATCGCAGATCATCGAGTACGTGTCGAAGACGCTCGTCGCGCTGCTCGACTGGAACATGGATGTGCAGACGGCCATCGGCATGGCGAATTTCGGCAGCCGCAACGGTCCGACCGAGCTGGAGAAAGGACTCGTCACGCCGGGCCTCGCCGATGCGCTTCGCGCGCGCGGGCATCAGGTCGCCGAAGTGGAGATGACGAGCGGCGTTCAGGCGATCGTGCGCAAGCAGCGCACGCACGGCGCGAAGTTCTGGGCCGGCGGCGCTGATCCACGTCGCGAGGGCGTGGCGTTGGGCGATTGAGTCGCCGCGTCACAGCCGCAGCGAGAACAGCTTGCCCCACATGGAGAGCGGCGACGGATCCACATCGAGCATCCTGAGCGCTTTCCATACGACGGTCGCGACCGTGTCATAGGCGGGAATGCTCGTGTCGCGCTCGAACGATTGCGCGAGATGCGCGGCATGGAGATTCGTGCAGAAGGTCGTCACCGCATCGGGACGAGCGAACGCGGTTTCGCGCATCATGCTGGCGAGCAGCGTGTCGGGCACTTCGGCGAAGCTGTAATTCTCGCTCAGGCCCAGATGCTGTTCCGCCACGCACTCGATGCCGAGCTGCTCGTAATTGCGGATGATGCGCTCCTGCACATCGTCGATATAAGGCGAGACGAGGCCGAGACGGCGCACGCCCGTCTTCGCGAGAATCTCGTTCAACGCCAGCACCGATGTCGTCGCGGGAATGCCGGTCGCTTCCGTCAACTGACGGCACAGCGCTTCGTCGCGCTCGAAGCCGAGCCAGCCCGCCGACGTGCCGCTCCAGCCGATCACGTCGACGCGCGCATCGGCGAGCTGCTTCGCTGCATCGAGTATGCAGTTCACGTCGAACTGGCCGAGCGCCTGGTCCGACAGACTGATCTGCGTGACGGTGAAGCGCGCGAAGTGCGCGCTCACGTGCGGCAGCGCGCTCAGCATCGCGCAGGTGATGGGTTCGAGCGCCGTGTTGGACGACGGCGTGAGAATCCCGAGTCTCAGGCGTTTCGTTTGCATCGCGATATCTCCCTAGTCGTCCAGTAAAGCCTTCACGCCCACGGCGGCTTCGCGGCGCAAGGCGTCGAGATCGAGTAAGGGAATCACGCCGTTATCGACGACCACGCGGCCGTTCACGATGTTGTAGCGCACGCGCACCGGCTCACCCGAGGCCACCGGCGCCACCGCGAGATCGTGATAGCCGTAAAAGCGCGGATCGTCGATGTCGTAGAGCACGAGGTCCGCGGCCTTGCCGACTTCGAGCGTGCCCACCGCATCGAGACCGAGCACGCCCGCGCCGCCCGCGCTGCCCCAGTGAATCGTTTCCTCGACGGTCGTCGCCGACGCACCCTGTGCCGCGCGATGCACGAGCCACGCGAAGTGCGCCTCGTTGATCATGCTGCCCGACTCGTTCGACGCGACGCCGTCGACCGCGAGCGACATCGGCACGCCCGCCGCGGCCATCTGCGGTGCGGGCGCGATGCCGCTGCCGAGCCGTGCGTTGCTCACCGGACAGTGCGAGCAGCCGCTGCCGGTTTCCGCGAGCATCGCGATTTCGCTCGCTTCGAGATGCACGAGATGCGCGAACCACACATCGGGACCGAGCCATTCGTGATCGGCGACGAACTCGACCGGCAGCTTGTCGAAGCGCTCGCGGCAGAAATCGACATAGCGCCGCGTCTCCGAAAGATGCGTGTGCATGCGCAGGCCCATGCCGCGCGCCGCACGAGAAATCTCGGGCAGCAGGTCGGGCGGCAACGAGAAGGTCGGTGTCGTCGGCGCAACGACGACGCGGCGCATCGAGGTGCTTCGCGCATCGTGATAACGCGCCTTCAGCCGTTCGATATCGGCGAGCATCTGGTCGAGCGTCTCGGGCTTCAGGGCGACCTTGGAGAAGCCCGGATGATCGCCCGCCGCCTGCAACGCGCCGCCGCGGCACAGCACGAAGCGCAGGCCGAACGAGGCCGCTTCGTCGAAGAGCAGATCGCCGGTTTCGGTGGTGCCGTCCGCGTGATAGAGATAGTGATGATCCGCGCAGGTCGTCACGCCCGACAGCAGCAACTCGGCCATGCCGAGCCGCGCGGCGACGCGCGCGAGTTCCGGCGTGAAGCGCGCGAGCCGCGGATACGGCACGGCGGCGAGCCATTCCTGAAGATCGGCGTTGATGCCGGAAGGCACCGCCTTCAACAGGTTCTGGAACAGGTGATGATGCGTGTTCACCCAGCCCGGATAGACGACGCACGAACGCGCATCGATGACGCGCTCGTCGTCGCGTGCTTCGAGATCCGGCCCGATCGCCGTGATGATGCCGTCACGGATGCGAATATCCGCCTGGCCGAGACGCGCGTCGTCGCCGCGCAAGCCGCTCATCACCGCAGCCGGATTTTTGATAAGTAATGCTTTATTAATTGAATTCATGGAGGGTTGTCCTGTCGTCACGTTTTACTCGCGCACCATATTGTGCGCGGGCACGACGTCTTCCTCGTGCGCGCCGTTGAGCACGGCGTTCAGCACGACCGATACGAGGCATGCGAGCACGACGCCGCTGTGCACGAACGGCTGCGTCCATTCGGGCATCTGCTTGAAGACTTGCGGCGCCATCACGGGAATGAGCGCGGTGGCGATCGTGAAACCGACGATCAGCACGTTATAGCGATTGCGCTCGAAGTCCACTTTCGAGAGCGTCTGCACGCCCGCCGCGACCACGACGCCGAACATCGCGATGCCCGCGCCGCCGAGCGCCGCCGCCGGCGTCGATGCGACGACCGCGCCGATCTTCGGCACCAGTGCGACCACGCACATGAGCACGCCGCTCACCGCAACGACCCATCGGCTGCGCACGCCGGTCAGGATCACGAGCCCGACATTCTCCATGAACGCGATGAACGGGAACGCAGCGAACATGCCGGCGATCGCGCTCGCGAGACCGTTCGCGCGCATGCCGCGCACGGCGTCTTCCTCGCTGATGTTCTTGTCGACGATATCGCCGATCGCGACGAAGAGGCCCATCGATTCGACCATCTGCACGACCATCACGACGATCATCGTCAGCACCGGCACCACGGAGAACACCGGCATGCCGAAGTGAAACGGCAGCGGCATCGTGAACCACGGCGCGTCGGCGACGTTGCGAAAGTCGCCCATGCCGAGCCCGCACGCCAGCACGCTGCCCGACACGAGACCGATCAGCACCGACAGATTGCGCAGGAACGCATTGGCGAAGCGATTGACCGCGAGGATCACGAGCGCGACGAACAGCGCGACGCAGAGAAACGGCAGCGCGCCGAAGTGCCGCGCATTCTCGCCGCCGCCCGCCCATTGATACGCGACGGGAAAGAGCTGCAGGCCGATCACGGTGACGATGCAGCCGGTCACGACGGGTGGAAAGAAACGCCGCAGACGTCCGACGAGCGGCGCCGCGAACATCGTGAATACGCCCGCGCCGATCACCGCGCCGCAAACGCCGGCGAAGCCGACGCCCGGACTCAGGCCGATCGCGATGACCGGCCCCACGCTGCTGAACGCGACGCCTTGCAGGATCGGCAGGCGCACGCCGAACTTCCAGACGCCGACGGTTTGCAGCACCGTCGAGATGCCCGAGCAGAAGAGCGCCGTGCTGATGAGCACGGTGGTGTCCGCGGGCGACATCTTCAATGCGGATGCGACGATCAGCGGCACGGCAATCGCGCCGATGTAAGCAACGAGCATGTGCTGCAGGCCGAGCGTGATCATCTGCCGTTTGGGCAGGACGCGATCGACAGGGTGTTGGTCGGTGTTCATCACGTGTCTCCTGATTATCGTTATCGGCGGCTTCGTTCGTCAGCCCGCGACCGGCACGGCGAGACAGGCATGGAAGCGCTCGGTCAGCGCGGCGCGATCGAGCTCGCGCCCGATGAACACGATTCGGCTCGAACGCGGCTCGAAGCCCCACGCCTGCGCCGCGCGCAGCTCGATGATGTCGTGCACGCCTTGCAGCACGTATCGGTACGGCTGCCCCTTCACCGCGAAGATGCCCTTCATGCGAAAGAGATTCGTCGCGTCCGATGCGCGCAGTTCCGCGAGCCATGCCTCCAGCGCGTCGAGATCGATGTCCGCTTCGACTTCGATGCCGACCGACGACACGCTTTCATCGTGGAGATGATCGTCGTGGTCTTCTTCATGATGATGATGATGGTGGTCATGCGCTTCATCGGCTTCGACGAGCTGCTGCGCGAACTCATTGGCGCCGACCCCGAGGATCTTGCGCAAATCGATCTGCGCATAGCTCGATTCGACGATCTCGGCCGTCGCGTTGAGCCCGCGCAGCCGCTCCTTCAACGACGCGATTTCCGGCGGCGTCACGAGATCGACCTTGTTGACGACGATGCGGTCCGCGCACACGATCTGGTCGACCGCCTGATTGTCGCGGCCATCGAGCACGAGATCGTCGAGATGCGCGGCGATGTGCTTCGCGTCGACCATCGTCACGACCGCGTCGAGCGTCACGCGTTGCGCGATCGGATCGTCGATGAAGAAGGTCTGCGCGACGGGATACGGGTCCGCGAGCCCGCTCGTCTCGACGATGATGTGATCGAGCCGCTCGGGCCGCTCGACCAGTATCCGCACGATGCGGACGAGATCCTCGCGCACCGCGCCGACACAGCACACGCAGCCGTTGGTCATTTCATAGATCTCTTCGGTCGATTCGAGCACGAGGCCGCCGTCGATGCCGACTTCGCCGAACTCGTTTTCGATCACGGCGATCTTGTGACCGTGCTTCTCGCGCAGGATGTAGTTGAGCAGCGTCGTCTTGCCCGCACCGAGAAAGCCGGTCAACACCGTGACGGGAATTTTTTCGAACGCGTTGTGAGTCGTATGGATATGAGTCATCGCTTCTCTCCTTTGAGTCAGTGAGCTTCGTGTTCCTTCCAGCGCCGCACGACGTTGCAATCGAGCCCGAACAGATCGAGCACGCGGCCGAGCGTGTGATCGATCATCTGGTCGAGCGTCGCGGGGCGCGCATAGAATGCGGGCACCGGCGGCGCGACGATGCCGCCCATTTCGGTGACGGCGATCATGTTGCGCAGATGCGCCAGCGTGTACGGCGTTTCGCGCGCGAGCAGCACGAGCGGCCGGCGCTCTTTCAACGTGACATCGGCGGCGCGCGAGATGAGACTCGACGAAAGCCCGCTGCCGATTTCCGCGAGCGTCTTCATCGAGCAGGGCGCGACGATCATGCCGAGCGTGCGGAACGAACCGCTGGAAATGGCGGCCGCCATGTCGTCGCTTCGATACGTGACGCTTGCGAGCGCGCTGACATCGGCGAGCTTGCAGTCGGTCTCGTGCTGCATCGTCAGGAGCGCGCTGCGCGAGATCGTCAGATGCGTTTCGATATCGAGTTCGCGCAGCAATTGCAGCAGGCGCACGCCGTACATGAAACCCGATGCGCCGCTGATGCCCACCGCGATGCGTCGTGTGCTCATCGCGCGGCTCCGTCGAGTATGTGCGCCGCGCGCTGCACGGCATCCTCGCCGATGCGCGCGCGCATGCCGTCGAAACGCGAGCCGCGCGTCGCGTCGATCCCCATGCGCGACGTCGTGCCATCGGCGGACGACGAGGGATCGAGCGGACTGCCCGGCAAGCCGCCGACGATGAACACGTCTTCATGCGGCTGCGAATGTGCGGAGATCGCCCACAGCACCTGCGAGTCGTCGGTGATGTCGATATCGCTGTCGACGGCGACCACATGCTTGAGATACGGGTCCCAGCCGAGCAGCGCGAGCATGATCTGGCGTGCTTCGCCATCGCGCGTCTGCTTCAGCGCGACATAGCAGTGAAAGTGCGTGCCGGAGTTCGGATAGTGCAGTGCGGTGACGGACGGAAAGCGCGCCTTCAGCTTCTCGCTCATTTCCGCTTCGCGCGGCAGGCGGGCGAGCGTCAGATGTTCGGCATACGGCCCGCCGACGACATCGACCAGCCATGCATCGCGGCGACGCATCATCGTGTCGACGCGCAGCACGTTGTTGGTCGAACGATCCGACGAATAGCCGGTGAACTCGCCGAACGGACCTTCGTCGGCGCGCGCATCGGGATCGATCGTGCCTTCGAGCACGAACTCCGCGGCGGCCGGCACGCCGATGCCATGACGCGGCGTGCGAACGAGTTCGAGCGGCGCGCCGAAGAGTCCGCCGGCGATCGCACGCTCATCGGCGCCGAAGGGCACGCGCGATGCCGCCGCGAGCATGAACAACGGATGCGCGCCGATGACCATCGCGACCTTCAGCGTGTCGCCGCGCGCCTGCGCCGTCTGCAACATGCGCCACAGGTGGCCGCGCGAATGCAGGCTCGTTGCGAGCGCGTTCTTCGCATGCAGCATCGAGCGGTGATAGCTGAGGTTGGCGACGCCCGTCACCGGGTCTTCCGCGACGATCACCGCATTCGTGATGTACGGGCCGCGATCGGTGGCGAAGTGGCGGATCATCGGCAGTGTCGCGAGATCGACCGCATCGGCTTCGATGACTTCATCGAGCACGGGGCCGCTCGCGACATGCACGGGCGCGATCGGCGCGTTCGCGCGTTGCTGATAAGCCTCGAAGAGGCCGCTCGCATCGACATCGAACAGACGGCCGATGCGCTCGCGCGATGCGAAGAAGTTGGTCGCCAAAGGCGTGCCGATGCCTTCGACGTGCTCGCATACGAGCATCGGATGCTGCCCGCGTGCGGCGAGCGCCGCGACGATCGCCGTGACATCCTGATCGGCGGACAAGGGCTGCGTGAGCGTCAGCACATCGCCGGGATAGCGCTCGCGATACGCATGCGTGAAGCAATGAAAGTCCTGCGTGGCGCGCAAGAGGTTATCGGCCATCGTGAGCTCCGTCGAGAGGAAGAAGGGCGCGTGACCGACCGCGCCCGCATGAGATCAGGCCGTCTGCGCGACTTCGTCGCTGGTCACGTACGTGGCCTTCAATCGCTTCTCCGCTTCGGCAAGATCCTTCGGCGGTTTGGTCGGCTCGATGCCCACCAGCCGCGCGATGTTGTTGCCCATGTAGTCCTCGAGGCCGTCTTCATCGAGATCCATGCCTTGCGGCGCGGGACCGCACAGCATTTCCAGCTCGCGCAGCCACATGCCCGGCTCGTTCGGCGGCGAGTCGGTGCCGAACACGATCTTGTTGCGCGGCAACTGACGCGCGAACTCGACGATGCGCGACTGATAGCACCAGCCCGATTCGCAATAGACGTTGGGTGTGTCCATCGCCATCCAGAACGCTTCGAACGAGTAATTGCCGCCCGTCTGAATCCCGAAGTGACCGATGATGAAATTCACCATCGGGAACTCGCGGATGATCGGATAGAACTGCGTGGGAATCGTGTAGGGTCCGTCGCCCGTATGGATCAGCACGACGACGCCCAGCTCGGCGCATTTCTTCATCGCCGGACGCAGCCAGTCGAGCGCGCGATCCGGCCGGTAGCCGTGCATGTTCGCGTGCAGCTTGAGCATCTTGAAGCCGTACTCCTTCACGTGGAATTCGAGTTCGGCCGCGCCGTTCTCCGGACCCCAGCGCGGGTTGTACGTGAAGTTGCCGATGAAGCGGTCCGGATACTTCTGCGTCAGCTCGGCGATATACGACATGTAATCGCGAATGCCTTCGCGGCCGCGCCGGTTGCCGTCGCGATAGCCGGTGTTGCCCGGCGGCGGCTGGATGAAGCCCATGTCGATGCGGCGCGGCTTGCCGTTGATGATGTACGGGCCGTCCATCATCTTCAGAAGGCGTTCGCCGGTGAAGGGCTCGCCCGTATGCCGCCAGGCTTCGTCGACGAGATTGGTCGGATGCAGATGGGTATCGATGATCATCAACGTGCTCCTGCGTAGTCGGCTTCTTTGTATTGGTCCAGACGGGCTCGTGCTTCTTCCACCGTCTTCGGGGGCGCGGTCGGTTCGAGGCCGAGCATGCGCGCGAGGTTGTTGCCGAGATAGTCTTCGAGCGTGTCTTCGTCGAGGTTGAGCCCTTGCGGCGGCTCATGGCACAGCACTTCGAGCAGGCGCAGCCACATGCCCGGCTCGTTGGGCGGCGTGTCGGAGCCGTACAGGATCTTGTGCGTGGGCAAGACCTTCGCGAACTCCACGATGCGCGACTGCAGGCACCAGCTCGATTCGCAATACACGTTCGGCGTATCGAGCGCCATCTGATACGGCTCGAAGCAGTACACGCCGCCGGTCTGCACGCCGAAGTGCGCCATGATGAACGGCACCGAAGGAAACTCGCGGATCAGCGGATACCATTCGCTCGGAATGCTGTACGGACCGTCGCCGGTATGCAGCTTCACAATGAGGCCAAGGTCCGCGCATTTGCGCAGTGCGGGGCGCAGCCAGTCGAGCGCGCGGTCCGGGCGATACGCGTGCATGTTCGCCTGCAACTGCACCATCCTGAAACCGTGCTCCTTCGCGTAGAACTCGATCGCGTCGGCGCCGTTCTCGGGGCCGCAGCGCGGGTTATAGACGAAGCAGCCGAGCAGGCGGTCGGGATACTTCTGCGTCATCTCGACGGTGTACGCCATGTAGTCGTCGATCGACTCGCGGCCGCTTCGCACGCCGTCGGTCCACGTATAGATGGTGTTGCCTTGCGGCGGCTGAATGAAAGCCTTGTCGATGCGGCGCGGCTTGCCGTTGATGATGTACGGGCCGTCCATCACCTCGATCAGACGCTCGCCCGAAAAGGGTTCGCCGTCATGGCGCCAGGCGAGGTCGACGAGATTGGTCGGATAACAGCTTGTGTCGATGATCATTGGTCTCGATCTCCTTGAGGGGAACTGGCGTGTCCAGTTGCCGGATCGCGGGCAGGCGCGTCGATGGAACAAAAGCTCTCGCGAGCTCGCCCATGCGGCCTTTTGCAAGACGCTTGTCGAAGCGCCTTCCCCTCGCCGGCATCGAGTGTCACACTGACGTGCACTGCTGCTTGCGATGCAGTCTCACAAGTTACGCACGCTCTGTACAATATTTTTTGACCACGATCTTGATACGTTAGCGATATGGACATGCGGCTTTTGCGGTACTTCGCGGTGCTCGCCGACGAACTGCATTTCGGGCGCGCAGCCGCGCGGCTGCACATTTCACAGCCGCCGCTGAGCCAGCAGATCCGCATCCTCGAAGAGGAAATGGGCACGGCGCTTTTTCTGCGCTCGCAACATCGCGTCGAGCTCACGGAGGCAGGGAAAACACTGAAGGAGCAGGCTCCGCTGATCTTCGCGCAGTTCGAGCGGGCGATCGATCTCACGCGTTGCGCGGGGCGCGGCGAAGTGGGCAGTCTCGAGATCGGCGTCATCAGCTCGGCGATGGTCGAACCGATTCCGCGCGCGCTCGGCGTGTTCGCGCGCAAGCATCCGCAAGTGAGATGGACGCTGCATGAGATGACGCCCGCCGCGCAGATTCAGGCGCTCAAGGAGCGGCGGCTCGATGTGTGCTTCTTTCGCGTGTCGCATGAAGATCCGGAAATCGTCAGCGAAGTCGTGTTGCGGGAGCCCGCGGTGGTGGCGCTGCCGTTGACGCATGCGTTCGCGTCACGCGGGCAGATCGCGTTGCGCGAGCTCGAAGCGGAACGCTTCCTGTCGTTCGGGTTGCTGCAATCGCAACTCGCGCGGTTTCTGCGCGACTGCTGCGTCGAGGCGGGATTCACGCCGCGCATCGAACAGGAAGTCGTCGAACTGCATACGCTGCTGTGTCTCGTGCGCGAAGGGCTCGGTGTCGCGCTGCTGCCGGCGTCGGCGCGGCAGTTGTCGAGCGGCGGCGTCGCCTTCGTGCCGCTTGCGTCGCCCTGTCCCGAAGTGTCGCTGCATGCGCGCTATCGCGCGGAAACGCCATCGCCCGTGCTGGCCCGGTTTCTCGACACGGTGCGCGACGTGGTCAGTCCCGCGCCCGCACGTTGACCGTTTGCGCGACGAGGCCGCGTATTGCATCGACGAGCGGCGCCACGCGCGCCGTTTTCTCGCGCGGCCATACGGCGTAGAGGTTGTAGTGCGTCGGGATCTCGACCGTGGTGAGTTCGATCAGCTTGCCTTCGCGTTGCGCATCGGCGGCGAGCAGGCCGCGTGCGAGTCCGGCGCCCACGCCCGCGCTCGCGGCCGCGATGAGCCCCGCGGCGTTGTCGAAGACGGCGACCGCATGCGGTTCCACTTCCGGCAATCCGGCGGCGGCGAGCCACGGAATCCATGAACGCTTGGTATAGCCGAGCAGGGGCAGCGCGAGCACTTGCTGTGGTGCGAGCGGTGCGCAAAGCCCGCGCGCCTGCAGCAGCGCGGGCGAGCCCATCACTGTCAGACGATCGCCGCAAACGAGGGCGTTCTCGAAGCCGTCCCATTCGCCGTAGCCGTAACGCAGCGCGAGATCGACGCGCTCGAATGCACTGCGATCGTGACGCGGCGCGGAAAGCAACGTCAGCGACGTGTTCGTCAACGCACCGAGCAACGCGGGCAGGCGCGCGACGAGCCAGCTTTGCGCCAGTTCGGGGTCGACGTCGAGCGTGATCGACTGCTTCACCGCGCGTTCCTTCACCGACGACAACGCGCGGTCGATCTGCTCGAAGCCATCGCCGAGCTGGTTCGCGAAGAGCGCGCCCGCATCGGTCAGCACGACGCGCGCGCCTTCGCGCACGAAAAGCGGCTGGCCGACGAACTCTTCGAGCGTGCGGATCTGCTGGCTGATCGCGCTGTGCGTGAGCGACAACTGGCGCGCCGCGCTCGAGAAGCTGCCTGAGCGGGCGGCCTGCAGAAAGGCCTGCATCGACTGGATCGAAGGATAGCGCTTCAACATGGGTGTTAGCCGGGCTTACGGATGATCAAAGAAATCGTCGCTGGCGTTCCGGCACGGCCGCTTCCGATAATGGCCGCACGCACGAACGACATTCAGGAGACAGCGCATGATCGAAATCATCGTCAATGACGCGCGGCACCCGCTCGACAATGTACCGGAAGACATGCCGCTGTTGTGGGTGCTGCGCGATCGCATCGGTTTGACGGGAACGAAATTCGGCTGCGGCGGCGGCTTTTGCGGCGCATGCACGGTGCATCTGGACGGCGAGGCGGTGCGCTCGTGTCTGTTGCCGATCGCGGCCGTGGCGGGCAGACGCATCACGACGATCGAAGGTCTGTCCAAAGACGGCGCGCATCCGTTGCAGCGCGCCTGGGTCGCGGAAGACGTGCCGCAATGCGGTTATTGCCAGTCGGGACAACTGATGCAGGCGGCGGCTTTCCTGAAGAGCAAGCCGTCCGTCACCGACGACGCCATCACCGCCGCGATGTCCGGCAACATCTGCCGCTGCGGCACCTACGCACGCATTCGCCGCGCCATCAAGCGCGCGGCGGCGGAGGTCTGAATGCTGATCGAACATGACGCAGCGCGCCGCCGTTTCATCAAGCAGAGTTCCGCGTTGCTGGCATCGGGACTGGCGATAGGCTTTCGCCTGCCCGACGCGCTGGCGAAGAGCGGCGATCCTCATCCGGGCAGCGGAGAATTCGAGCCGAATGCATGGGTACGCGTGCTCCCCGACGACACGGTCAAGCTGGTCGTCCACAAGCACGACTCGGGCACCGGCACGCGCACCGCGCTCGCGGCGCTCGTCGCGGAAGAGCTGGATGTCGATCCGTTTCACATCGACGTGATCACGCCCGAGAATCCCTTCTATGCCGATTACATTCATCCGTTGTGGAAGGTGTTTTCGACGGGCGGAAGCACGAGCGTGTCGCTCGAATACGATCGCTTGCGGCACGCGGGCGCAACCGCGCGCGCGATGCTGATCGCGGCGGCGGCGCAGCAATGGAACGTGCCGCCGTCCGCGTGCGCGACGGACAACGGCTTCGTGATCGACACCGCGAGCGGCGCGCGTGCGAGTTACGGATCGCTCGCTGTCGCCGCCGCGACCGTGCCGGCGCCGAAAGACGCGCCGTTGAAAGACGCATCGCAATTCAAGTACATCGGCAAGCTGCGCAAGAAACGCGACGCCGCCCAAAAGGTATGCGGCGCGTTCGCGTACAGCCTCGACGTGCGCTTGCCCGGCATGCTCGTCGCGGTCGTCACGCGCGCGCCCGTGATCGATGCGCGCGTGCGCAGCGTCGACGCCAAGGCGGCGCTCGCCGTGCCCGGCGTGCGGCAAGTGCTGCAGATACCCGGACGGCCGGACGTGCTCGGCGGCAATCAGGCGGGCGTCGCCGTGCTCGCCGACGATTACTGGTCCGCGCACAAGGGGCAGGCGGCGTTGCATGTCGAATGGGAAGACAGCCTGTTCGAAAACTTCGACAGCCGCGAGGTGTCGGCGCGGCAGGCCGCATGGCTCGACGATGCCGCCGCGCGCGTCGTGCCGACGGTCACGAACGGCGATGCCGCGGCGGTCCTGAAACGCGGCCCGCGCGTGATCCAGGCGTCGTACTCGATGCCGTACAAGGCGGCGAATCCGCTCGAACCCATCAACGTGACCGCGTGGGCGAAGGACGGCGGCATCGCGTATTGGGGCGGCTTGCAGGTGCCGTCGACGGCGCAGGAGGCGGCGCAAGTCATCGGCGGCATTCCGGCGAATCGTGTCGTGCTGCACGAGCTGGTTTCGGGCGGCAGCTTCGGTGCGCGCGAATCGAAGTACTGGCTTTTCGAAGTGACGTGGCTCGCGCTCAAAACCGGCCAGCCCGTCAAGCTGATGAACAGCCGCGAGGACGAAATGCGCGCGCTCTTCTATCACTCGGCGAGCCATCATCGCGGCCGGGCCGTGCTCGATGCGCGCGGCAACCTGTCCGCGCTGCAACTGCGGGCGGTGATGCCCGCATCGCCGGAGCAATGGGAGCCGGGCTATTTCGATCGTCCCGATCGCATGGACTACAGCACCACGGAAGCGATCAGCAAGTACGAGTTCGCGTATGGCGCGCCGAACGTCGATATCGGCTGGGTGCGTCATGAAACGGGCGTGCCGACGGGCTGGTATCGCGCGGTGAGTTATATCCCGAACGTGTTCGCGGTCGAGTCGTTCATGGATGAAGCCGCGCATGCGGGACATCGCGATCCTGTCGAGTTTCGCCTCGCGCACATGAAGGATGCGCGGCATGTCGCCGTATTGCGCGAGGCCGCGGCGCGAGCCGGCTGGGGCAAGCCGATGCCGCGCGGCACAGCGCTCGGCGTCGCGACGAATCGCGCGTATGGCAGCTATGTCGCGGTGATCGCGCGCGTGACGCGCCGGGACGACGGCATCGTGATCGAGAAGCTCACGTGCGTGGCCGACTGCGGGCTCGCGGTGTCGCCAGGCGGCGTCGAGGAGCAGTTATACGGCGGACTGATGTGGGGAATCGGGCATGCGCTCGCCGATCGCATCGATATCCGGCATGGCAGGGTTCAGCAGACCAATTTCGATTCGTATCGCGTGATGCGCATGAACGACATGCCCGACATCGACATTCACATCGTGCAGGGCGATCCGGCGAAGCCGGGCGGTGTCGGCGAGTTGTCGAGTCCGTCGGTTGCTCCGGCGATCGCCAACGCCGTATTCAGGCTGACGGGCACGCGCCTGCGCGAGACGCCGTTCGATCTGCGTCAGTCAGCCCGGAGCTAGGCTGTGCGCCGGATGCACCCGATGAAGCACTCGAGACTCGCGCTCAACACCAGATCCTTGCGGTACATGAGCCCCAGCGTGAGGCGCGTGGTGCGCGCGTCCGTGTGCAGACGTTCCATGCGGCCGAGCCGCATCTCGTCTTCGAGCAGCGGCTCGGGCCATACGCTGATCGTTCCCGCTTCCTGCGCGAGCTGCGCATAGAGCCGCTGCGACGTGCAGACGTTCACATGCGGCGGCATCGGCAAGGTGCTGTCGCCGCAGAGTTCGCGCCAGAACGCGGGAAAGCTGTCGCGCGTGTGGTAGTAGAGCCAGCGCGCGCCGTTGATGCGCGCGAGCTGCGTTTCGCGCGCGAGCGGATCGCCGCGCGGCGCGGCGAGCACTTGCGCCGATTCGCCGAGCGGCACGACGCGGTATTCCGCCGTGATGTCGCTGGCGGCGACGAACGCGACGCACAGATCGAAGGAGCCGTCGCGCAGGCCGTCGATGATCTGCGCCGGCGCGCATTCATACACGTTGAGCCGGACCTCGGGCAGCCGCTCGCGGAAAGCGCGCAACGCCTCGGGCATCGCAATCGACGATGCCAGCAACGACACGCCGATCGACAGCGTGCGCTCCACGCCCGACTTCATCGCTTCGAGCTCGCGCTCGGCGCTCACGATTTCCGCGACCACGGCGCGTGCGCGCCGCAACAGCGTTTCGCCGTAGCGCGTGAGACGCACGCCCGCGCCGCTGCGCTCCAGCAGTTGCACACCGAGGCGGGATTCCAGTTCCTTGATGCTCTTGGTCACCGCGGGCTGCGACACGTTCAACGCTTCGGCGGCGGCCATCAGCGTGCCGTGCTCGGCGATCGCGACGAGCGTCTGCAATTGTGCGGTCTTGAGCGTTCCTCGTTCCATAAGCGTTGGCTATATGCATGAGAAATTGGAAATCGGCGCGGGCCGGCGCGCCGCTAGTATGCGAACAGCGGCACGGATGAGAGGCCGAAGTATACAAGGAGGCGAAAGCGTGAGAACGAATACCGTCGACATCGATATCGACGAACTGGTCGCTTTGCGGCGCGACATTCACGCCAATCCCGAAGTCGCGTTCGACGAGCATCGCACGAGCGAGCTCGTCGCGGCGAAGTTGCGCGCATGGGACATCGAAACGCATACGGGAATCGGCGGGACGGGTGTCGTCGGCGTCGTGCATGGGCTGCGCGGCAAAGGGCGCACGATCGCATTGCGCGCCGACATGGACGCATTGCCGATGCAGGAAGAAGGCGTGCCGCTGCATCGCTCGCAACGCGCGGGCGTATTCCACGGATGCGGCCATGACGGCCACACGGCGATGCTGCTCGGCGCAGCGCGTCATTTCAGCGGACATCGCGATTTCGCGGGCACGGTCGTGCTCGTCTTTCAGCCCGCCGAGGAAACTGGCGGCGGCGCGAACGCGATGCTCGCGGACGGCATCGAAACGCGCTTCGCCTACGACGAGATCTACGCGCTGCACAATGCGCCGCATTTTGCGCCGGGCACGTTCGGCGTGCTCGACGGAGCGATGCTCGCTTCATGCGACGAGATCGTGATCGACATAGCAGGCGTCGGCGGACACGGGTCCGCGCCCGAGAAAACCAAAGATCCCGTGATGGCCGCCGCGCAGCTCATCTGCGCATTGCAGACGGTCGTGAGCCGCGCCGTCTGTCCGAACGCGACGGCCGTGCTGAGCATCGGCAGCGTGCACGCGGGCAGCGCGCCGAACGTGATTCCGTCGCACGCGGCGTTGACCGGCACGCTGCGCGCGTTCGACGAAGGCGTGCGTGCGCTGATGAAGTCGCGCATCCGCGCGATCTGCGAGGGCATCGCCATCACCAGCGAATGCGCGGTCTCGGTCGCGTTCCGCAACAGCTCGCCCGCGACGATCAATCATCGCGAGCAGGCGCAAGCCGCGGCGCGCGTGGCCGACGGACTCTTCGGCGCGCAGAACGTATTGCGCGATTTCGCCCCGCTCAACGGCTCCGAAGATTTCTCGGAGTTCCTGTTGCGCAAGCCCGGCGCATATGCGCTGCTGGGACAGGGCGGCGTGTATTGCCATCATCCCGAGTTCGATTTCAACGACGACGTGCTGCCGCTCGGCGTGCGCTTCTTCGTGGCGCTCGCGCTGGACCGCTGCGCCGCCTGAGTCCCTTTTATCCCTTGTCTGAAGGAGTTTTCGATGAAGCATCATCGAGTGCGCGCGCGCTTCGCGTCGGCGCTTCTCATGGCCGTCGCCATGACCGCGATGACGGGCGCGTGCGCCGCCGGCACCTTGCGCTTCGGCACTGACCCGAGCTATCCGCCGTATGAATACAAGCTGCCCGACGGTCGTCTGGCGGGACTCGACATCGACATCGGCAATGCGATGTGCGCGGCGGCGAACGTGAAGTGCGTCTGGGTGGAAAGCAGTTTCGACGGACTCATCGCCGGATTGCAGGCGCGCAAGTTCGATGCGATCAACGCGTCGATGGCGCCCACGGCCGCGCGGCGTGCCGTGATGGACTTCACGCAGCCCGTGTATGCGGCGGACATTCGTCTTGTCGCCGCGCGCGGCAGCGGTCTCGTGCCCGATGCGGCGAAGCTCGCGGGCAAGCGTGTCGGCGTGCTGCAAGGCTCGACGCAGGCGGCGTTCGCGAAGGCCAGTTGGGAGACGCGCGGCGTGATCGTGCGGGAGTATCCGGACCAGGACAGCATCTATGCGGACCTCGTCAACGGCAGGCTCGATGCGACCGTCGTGGTCGGTTCGGCGGCGCGGCTCGGCTTTCTCGCGAAACCGCAAGGCGCGCGCTTCGAGCTCGCGGGGCCGCGTATCGACGATCCCGCGATTCTCGGCGCGAGCAGCGTGATCGGCGTGCGCAAGGGCGATGGCAAGACGCTGCAGGCGCTCGATGCAGCCCTCACGCGGCTCAGGCAGGACGGCACGATAAGCCGCCTCGAAAGCCAGTATCTCGGCGCCGATCAGCGCGCGAAGTAACGCGTCTCGCCGCTCAATCGAGACGTTTGCGCGTCGTCAGGCCGCTCGCCGCGTCCCATTGCTCGGCCGTCATGCGCTGCACGGTGACGCCGAAGGTCCAGATATGTCCCTCGGGATCTTTCGCGCGATAGGTCCGGTCGCCGTAGAACTGCGTTTGCGGCTCCGCGATGATCGCCGCACCTGCCGCGCGTGCATGCGCGCAATGCGCATCGATGTCCTCGCCCTCGGGGAGCTGCACATGCACCGACTGCGTATTCTTGCCGCCGACCGAGCGCGGGCTCTTGTGGTCCTCGCTCCACTCGGTGCCGATCATGACGACGGAGTCGCCATACGACATTTCGGCATGGGCGAGATGCTCGTCGGCATCGAGCAGCACGAACATCGGCTCGAAACCGAACGCGGCTTCGAGCCAGCGGAACGCGACCTTCGGATCCTGATACGAAAGCGCGCTGGACAATCCTTTGCTGCGATAAGCGTCGGCCATGGCGGTGCTCCGGTGTGCCGTGCTGGAGTCGAAACACGTAGCAGAAAACGCGCATCGGCCGACCGGGCGCTTGCGCCGCCCGCGCTCAGGCGGCGAGCACTTCGTCGACCGTCGCCTGCGCTTCCGCGACCGCCGCCGCATGTTCGCGGATCAGACGATAAACCGTCTCGCCCGGCACCGTCTCCGATTCGAGCAACTGATCGGCGATCGCGCGCAGCACCGGCTCGTTCGCCTGCAGGAGCGCGAAGCATTCATCGCTTAGATCGTGCAGCAATGCGTTCGCATGGCCGATCGAATTCTTCAGTTGCAAGCCCGCGTACTGCTGCGGCAGCGCCGCGAGGCTGAACAGATTGCCTTCTTCGTTGAAGCCGAACTTCGACACCATGTCGAGGCTGATGCGCGATGCTTCCTGAAGATCCGACGCCGCGCCGCTCGACGCTTCGTCGAACATGAGCAGTTCCGCGTTGCGCCCGCCGAGAAGCACCTGAATCTCGTTGCGCAGTTCGGTCTCGCGATACAGATGCTTGTCCTGCATCTTCGTGATGAGCGCGACGCCCAGCGCGCCGCCGCGCGGCAGGATCGTCACTTCTTCGAGCACGCCCGTGCCGAGCAGCGCCGCAACGAGTCCGTGACCCGCTTCATGCACCGCGATGCGCGTGCGCTCGTCGTCGGACAATGCGCGCTCCGCGCCGTTGACATCGCCGATGCGCGCGATCTTGATCGCTTCGAGGAAATGCGTCGCGGACACTTCGCGCTGGCCCGCCTTGCGCGCGACGAGTCCCGCCTGATTCACGATCATCGACAATGTGGCGGGCGACAGGCCCGTCGTGAGACGCGCGAGCTGGTCGAAGTCGATGTCGTCGTGTTTCGTCTTCAGGCTCGCCGCGTAGAAGCGCAGGATATCCGCGCGGTCATCGACGCCCGGAAGACGCACTTGCACCGTGCGGTCGAAACGGCCGGGGCGACGCAGCGCTTCGTCGAGATTGTCCGGATGGTTCGTCGCCGCGACGATGATCACGCCTTCGTTCGATGCGAAGCCGTCCATTTCCGCGAGCAGTTGATTGATGATGCGATTGCTTTCCGCTTCGACCGGGCCGCCGCCGGTGTCGGTGCGCTTGCCGAGGCCGTCGGCTTCATCGATGAAGATCACGGTCGGCGCATTCTTGCGCGCGAGTTCGAACAGATGCTTCACTTTCTGAATGCCGACGCCGTAATACTTCGCGCTGAAATAGCTGCCGGTGATGGCGATGAAGTTCGCGCCGCATTCGCCCGCGAGCGCCTGCGCGAGCCGCGTCTTGCCGACGCCCGGGCCGCCCGTCATCAGAATGCCGCACGGCGCGCGCACGCCCATGCCGGTAAATTGTGCAGGCTCGGTGAGCCACGCGCGCACATCGGTGAGGGCGGCCTTGGCTTCTCCCGCGCCGATGACGTCATCGAAACGCAGCGTCGGCGCTTCGCCGAGCAATTTCGCGCCGCCGCGCATCTCGCGGCGCATGAACCAGAGAAGGCCACCGATCATCAAGAGCGGCAGCAACAGGCTCAGGATGTCGCGCGAGCGGTCGAACGTCTCGCTCCAGCGCGCGACGCCCGTGCGCACATCGGCGTCGGGCAGCCAGACCAGTTGATAGGGCGAGCTTTCGCCCGGCTTCATGTCGCCGAGCAAGAGCGCATTGGAGAACGCGCCATTGTGGTCGGCGACGTAATACTTCTCGCCTTTGAGGGTCGAGACGAGAATCGCATCCGGACTCACGCCGATCGTCCCGACATTCTTGCCGCGGATATCGGTCAGCATTTCCGATGCGTCTCTTTCCCGATGCGTCCACGGCGATGCGTCATGGCGCATCTGGCTCGCGACGCCCGTCAGCGCGGCGGATTGCGATTGCGCGACGCGCAACTCATGGCGCCAGTGCAGGAAGCTCGCGCCCGCCACAAGCGCGGCCGTGATCACTCCATACGCGATATATCGGCCAACGCGTGACCGCAGCGAATTCCTTGCCGGTTTCATCAATTCTTTCCCAATGGGGCCGCAAGGGCGGCGCCCTTCAATCTATCGTCGGACGAATGGCGTCCGAACGCGTCTCTGTGGTGCTTCGGTGGTGGGATGCCCGCGCGTATGTCTTGATGCTCAAGATGGCGAAGCGATCGACCTTAACCGCAGATCGTCAACCATGCGAGCATGGCCCTTTTTAGGGAGTGCTCCCGCTGGAATGGTGCCCGTGATGCATGACCATTCGATAACGCGGAGCAGCGCGCGAACGAGCGTTCGACATGCCGATTCAGGCTTCACGTCCCTTTTTTCTGATTAACGGCAGGTGACGAGTCTTCTTGACGGCGTGTAAAAAACGGATGATCCGCGCTCGCGGCGTGATGCAGGTTTGATGGCGTATGCAGGACGAGCCAAGGATATCACGGGAAAAATCTATGCTCCATCCGGTAAGGAATACTGCTTGCTTACCTACACTTCACCGTCCGCGCACATGGGGCGCGCGGCGAACCTGGTGAGAGGGAGAAAACATCATGTTGTATTACGCGTTGGTCTTTTTCATCATCGCGATCATCGCCGCCGCGCTCGGGTTCGGCGGCATCGCGGCAGGCGCGGCGAGCATCGCGAAGATCCTGTTCTTCATCTTCCTCGTGATATTCCTCGTCACGCTGGTCATGGGCCTCATGCGAAGGTGACGGCCCGCAACGAAGGCGTCGCGCCGAGGCTGGTCGGCGCGACGCCTTTTCTTCACCTTTTCTTCAACTTGCGATCCCGTTGCCCGCTTCGTCGATGAGCCTGAGCGACGTATCCGGATCGTCCATCTCGCCGATCGCGAGCAACGCGAAGCGCGCGAGAAACAGCGATGCCTTCGCTTCGCCGAGTTGCGTCATCGTTTTGCACAGACGCGTGTAGACGGTGTCGAGTTGTGCATCGGTCATGATGTTCTCCCTCGTTCAATCGGTTGATGTGGACAGCGCACGGGCGATCGCCGCTTCGATATCGTTCGGCTGCGCGTCGCGCCATCGGCCGAGCACATGGCCGTCGGGCCGGAGCACATACACCGTGCCGGGCTGCGCGTCATAACGCTCGAAAATGCGTCCCGTGTGATCCCATGCGTGAACGCCCGGCGTATGCGGATTCAGATGCGCGCTCAACGGCACGATCCTGAGCGCGACGCCGCCGGCGCGCAGCGCGCTAGCGAGCGTCGTGAACGGCACCGGCGCGATGCCGTCTGCCGTGAAGCACAGCGCCGTGAAGGTCGGGCCCGCGAGATCGGTCAGGTGCGCTTCGCGTCCATGCCCGCTTTCGACGATCGTCAGCGGAAACTCCATCAGCACCGCGCCGGGAACCGGGCCCGATGCGAACGCGTCGCGATCCGCGATGTTCAACGGCGAGCCCGCATACGTGATCGCCGACGTCTGCCGCGGATTGATCAGCGAGCGCACTTCGGGGTGCCCGGCTGCGAGACTCAGCACGGCGGTACGCATCAGATCGAATGCGAACGAGGGCGGCGCCATGAACTCCGTGCTTTTCGTGCCGTAGCTCAGGTTTTCGTGCGTGGCGGCGACGCGCTCGTCGGAATAGCTGTCGAGCAGCGCATCGGATGCGAGACCTTTGACGACGAACGCGAGCTTCCACGCGATGTTGTCGGCATCGTCGATACCGGAGTTCGCGCCGCGCACGCCGAAGATCGGCACCAGATGCGCGGCATCGCCCGCGAACATCACGCGCCGATGCCGATAGCGTTCGAGCGTCAGCGCATTCGCCTTGTAGATCGTGATCCAGATCGGCGACCACGCGCCTTTCTCGCCCATCATGTCGAGCAGGCTTTGCACGCGCGGCATCACGTTTTCCGGCTTCACGGCGGCGTCGGCGTCCTCGCCGTCGCGCAACTGGTAGTCGATGCGCCATACGTTGTCGGGCTGCTTGTGCACGAGCACGGTCGAGCCCGGATTCGAAGACGGATCGAAGTACGCGAGGCGCTCGGTCGGCCGCTCGCTGTCCAGTTCGATATCGACGATCACGTAACGGCCTTCGTAGCTCGTGCCTTGCAACTGCAGTCCGAGCGCTTCGCGGATCGCGCTGCGGCCGCCGTCGCATGCGACGACCCACCCGGTTTCGAGCGCATAGTCGCCCTCGGGCGTCGTGAGTTGCAGCGTCGCGCCGTCGTCGCGTGCATCGATCGACGAGACGCGTGTCTGCCAGCGAATATCGATCAGGTCCGCACGCTTCTCGGCGGCATCGAGCAGAAACTGTTCGATGTGATACTGCGCGAGATTGACCATCGGCGGGAGCTTCTGGTTTTCGTCCTGCGGCATCGTGAAGTGCAGCACTTCGGTGTCGCGATAGAAGCTGCGTCCACCGGTCCACGGCAGGCCGGTCGCGAGAAAGCCGTCGAGCGCGCCGAGTCGTTCGATGATCTCCAGGCTGCGCCGCGAGATGCAGATCGCGCGGCTGCCGTGACACACCGAATCGTCCGCTTCGATCAGCACGGAGCGCACGCCATGATTCGCGAGCCCGAGCGCGACCGCGAGACCGACCGGGCCGCCGCCGACGATCGTCACGTCATGACGCTTCGCGTCGACGCCATGCTGCAACGGCGGAATGCGCGCCGGGTACTTTTTCGCCGTGAACGGATACGGCTTGAATGTCTTGTTCATGCAGTGCTCCTTGTGATTCCTCAAACGGCTTGCGCCTGGCTTCTTTGTATCGGCAGCATCATGACGATGACCGCGCCGATCGCGAGCAGCATCGCCGAATAGATCAACCCCGACGTGAAGCTGTGCGTCGCGTCCTTCAGCCAGCCGACGATCAGCGGATTGAGCGCGGAACTGATGTTGCCGGTCGCGTTGATGACCGCGATGCCGATGGCGCGCGCCCTGAAGCTCAACGCGTGATCGGGCGTCGTCCAGAAGATCGACATCGCCGTGTACGAGCCCGCCGACGCGAGACAGACGCCGAGCATGCGCAGCGCGGGATTCGCCGAATACGCGGTGCAAAGCCAGCCGGCTGCGGAGAAGAGCATCGGCAGCATCAGATGCCATTTGCGCTCCTGCTTGCGGTCCGAGCGGCGTCCCCAGACGATCATCGCGACGATCGTGCAGACTTGCGGAATCGCCGCGAGCAGGCCGATCGTGCGATTGCTCGCATCGGCGCTGAAGCTCTTGACGATGAGCGGCGTCCACACGGCGACCATCGCGAGCGTGTTGACGAGGCAGAAGTAAGCGATCGCGAACTTCACGACGGTCGGGGAAAGCAGTTCGGCGGCGATGCTCGCGCCGCGCGCGGGTTGCGTCGATGATGTCGATGACATCGGCGGCGTTGCGTCGTCGCGATGCTCGGACGCGAGCGTGACGGCGAGTGCGCGCTTTTCATCGGCATCGAGCCAGCGCGCCTTTTCGGGGCTGTCGTCGAGATAGCGGTAGACAACGAAACCGAGGATCGCGGACGGCAAGCCTTCGAGCAGAAACAGCCATTGCCAGCCCTTCAGGCCGAGCGTGCCGTCGAGCGCGAGAATGAAGCCCGAGAGCGCGGAACCGACGGCGGCGGTCACGGGCATCGCGATCATGAAGAGCGCGTTGGCGCGCGCACGATAGGCGCCGGGAAACCAGTACGTGAGATAGAGCAGGATGCCCGGCAGAAAGCCCGCTTCGGTCACGCCGACGAGCACGCGCAACACATAGAGCGACGTGGGGCTCGTCGCGAACATCGTGGCCGTGGAAGCGAGGCCCCACGCGATCATGATCGTGCCGATCCAGCGGCGTGCGCCGATGCGCGCGAGCACGATATTGCTCGGAATGCCGCACGCGATGTACGCGACATAGAAGAGCGTCGTCGCGAGCCCGAATTGCGTGCTCGTGAGGCCGAGGTCCTTCATCATCGTCAGTCCCGCGAAGCCGATGTTGATGCGGTCCAGAAACGAAAAGAAGAACAGCACGAAGAGAAACCACAGCAGATGCCGCGAGACCTTCGCGATGACGGGTTGTTCGTGCGTGTGAGTTACGGGGGTTGCGCCGAGCGCACCGCGTGCGCGTGTGGTTTCCATGTCGTCGTCTCCGGTCGTGTCGCTGTGTCGGACATCTGTTGGCTCGGAGTATGGAGCGCGCGATGCGGCCGTCTGTCCTCAATTTGGGTACAGCGCGAGCGTGCCGGCGGCTCGGGGAAAACACGGATGCGCGCGATGTTTCGTCAGACCTTACCCGGCCCGATGCACAGCGCGAAGAGTTGCCGCTGGCTCGAAATGCCGAGCCTGCGATACGCGCGCTTTTGATAGGTGACGACGCTCGTCGCCTTGATGCCCATTGCGTCGCCGATTTCCTGCGCGGTGCGTCCTTCGAGCACGCCGGTCAGCACGTCGAGCTCGCGCTTCGACAGTTCGGGACACAGCCCGCGCACGCGCGCGAGCATCAGATGCGAGATCGGCATGTCGCGCTGCCCGCAGATCGCGTAGTGATGCTTCGCCGCATGCGCGATGAGCGGCGCCATCGCTTCGATCATCGCGATCTCGCGCGGATGGTAGTTGCCGAAGCGCGTGTCGCGATAGAGATTCACCGAGAGCCAGAGGTCGGCGCTCGGCTGCACGAGCAGCGACACGCGATCCGATACGTTCGGCTGGTGATAGCACGCCGCGCGATACGCCTCGTTGGCGATGTCCTCGCTGGTCTGCCGATGCAGCACGAGCATGGAGCCGGGCTTGTCGTTGCGCGCCGACGAAACGATCTTTTGATTGCCGTCGAGCGCATAGAAATGGCGCGCGTAGGTATCGGCGACATCGCGCAGAAACCGCCCGCCGCGATGATCCGCGACCGACACCGTGCGTGGCCGGTTGCCGAACTCGTACGCGAAGATCGTGCATTGCGAGATCGCGGCGACATCGCCGAGCAGCCTCAGCACTTCGGCGGCGAGCGCGTTGGAATCTTCGCTGCCGATCGACGACACGAGCCCGGTTGCGCGGCTGAGATCCAGTTGCCCTTGTGAGGAGAGGCGGTCGAGTCGCCAGGAGCGCATGATGGGCGGAACGAAGAGCGTGTCGATGCCGCTATTCTAAGCCCTCGTTTTCACCCGTTCCCGCCCGCTAGCGCGCGATGGCCGCGCGCAGCGCCGCATTGCGGCGCACGATCCAGTTGAAGAGTGGCGTTGCCATCAGCGTGCTGAGCACGGCCATCAGCACGAGGATCGAGAACAGTCCGGGCAGGATCACGCCCGCCGCGAGGCCGATGTTGATGATGATCAGTTCCATCAGGCCGCGCGCGTTCATCAGCGCGCCGATCGCCATTGCGTCGCCGGAAGGCTCGCCGTTCGCGCGCGCGGCCGCCCAGCACGCGATGCCCTTGCCGCCGAACGACGCGAACAGGATCACGACGGCCGCGAGCATGATGGCGGGGTCCATCAGCATGTCGAGCCGCGTGTTGAGGCCCGAGTAGGTGAAGAATATCGGCAGCAGAAACACGACGACGAAAGGCTGCAGCATCTCGCGCAGCTTTTCCGTGAGCGGGCCGCGCGGCAGCACGACGCCGAGCAGAAAGCCGCCGAACACCGCATGAATGCCGATCGCGTCCATCGCGAATGCGCAGAGCGAGAACAGCGCCAACACCGTGGCGAACACGCTCGCGGGCAGCGGCGCGTCCGGTCTCAATCCGACCGCGAGCCGGCGCAGCAGCTTGCCGCCGGCGAAGATCATGAAGAGCGCGAACGCCGCGCCGCCGCCGATCGCCGCATACGCGCCCATCCACGAGCCGCCGAAGCTCGCGAGCACGATGGCGAGGATGCACCACGCGGCGGCGTCGTCGAATGCGCCGGCGGTCAGTGCGAGCGTGCCGAGCGACGTGCCGGCCAGCCCGCGTTCGTGGATGATGCGCGCGAGCATCGGAAACGCGGTGATCGCGATGGCCGCGCCGAGAAAGAGCGACGCCTCGTAGAGCCGCACTTTTTCCGCGAAGAGGCCGGGGATCGTGTGCAGCCAGGGCGTCAGCGCGAACGCGAGCGCGAAAGGCGCGACGATGCCGGCGAGCGACACGCTCATCGCGCTTTTCGCGCGTGCGCGGAAGTGCTCCGCGCGAAACTCCGTGCCGACCAGAAACATGTAGAGCCCGACGCCGAGCTGCGCGGCGACGTAGAGCATGCCCATCGTCGCCTTGGGAAACAGTGCCTGCTGCCATTGCGGCAGAAGAAGGCCGAAGAGCGACGGACCGAGCAGCACGCCCGCGATCATCTCGCCGACCACTTGCGGCTGACCCATGCGTTGCGCGAGCCTGCCGACGAACTGGCTCGCGAGCACGATCGCGGCGGTCTGGGCGAAGAAGAAGACGGACAACTGGGAAATCGGCATCGTTTGCGGGGCGTAAGGTCTGACGGACGACGGCAGTCTGACGGCGAGGGCGCACGTCTGTCAACGTCGAAGGGACTTGCCACGCGCATTTCCTGCCGGTATCTTCGAGGGGTTCGACAACGCGCCACGGAAGAGCTCGTCCTCGCGACGACGCCGACGGAGCAACCGCCCCGGAAACTCTCAGGCAAAAGGACCGTGCGCGCCGGAACATCTGGAGAGCGGCGCTGCGCGCGCCCACCGAAGGGGAGCCCCCGGCTATCGACCCATGTCGAGCAGCCCGCGGGCGAAACTCTCAGGTACATGGACAGATGGGGCATCGGTGCCGGCCGCGGTATGCGGAAAAGGCCGGCGATGCTCAATCAATCTGGACCATGTCATGTCACGAATCGCCATCATCGGCGCCGGGATTACCGGCGTCACGACCGCTTACGCTCTCGCGCAGCGCGGTTTTCGCGTCACCGTTCTCGAACGTCATCGCTATGCCGCGATGGAAACGTCCTTCGCCAACGGCGGGCAACTGTCGGCGAGCAACGCCGAAGTGTGGAACAGCCGCGCCACCGTGCTGAAGGGCCTGAAGTGGATGTTCACGCGCGATGCGCCCCTTTTTATGAACCCGCGGCCCGGCTGGCACAAGTACAGCTGGATCGGCGAATTCCTGCGTCAGATTCCGAACTATCGTGCGAATACGGTCGAGACGGTGCGCCTCGCGATCGCCGCGCGCGAGCATCTGTTTCGCATCGCTCGGGACGAGCAGATCGAGTTCGATCTGGAGCGGCGCGGCATTCTTCACTTCTACGCCACGCGCAAGGAGTTCGACGCGGCATCGAAGGTGAACGAAATCCTGCGCGACGCCGGACTCGATCGTCACGCGGTAACGCCCGAAGAGATCGCATCGATCGAGCCGACCTTGCGCGGCGCGTTCCATGGCGGCTTCTTCACGCCGTCGGATTCCACCGGCGACATCCACAAGTTCACGCGCGGACTCGCCGATGCCTGCGTGCGGCATGGCGTCGAGTTTCGCTACGACACGTCGGTGCAGGCGATCGATGACCGCGCGGGGCGCTTGTCGCTGACCGTCGAGCATGCGGGCGAAACGCAGGCGCTTCAGTTCGACGGCATCGTGATCTGCGCGGGCGTCGGCAGCCGCGCGTTCGCATCGATGGCGGGCGACCATCTCAATGTCTATCCGGTGAAGGGCTATTCGATCACCGTGTGTCTCGATGATGCGCGCAGCCGCAATCACGCGCCGTGGGTGAGCCTGCTCGACGACCGCGCGAAGATCGTCACGAGCCGCCTCGGCGCGGACCGTTTTCGCGTGGCGGGCACGGCGGAGCTGAACGGCTTCAATCGCGACATTCGCGCGGACCGCATCGCGCCGCTGGTCGAATGGACGCGGCGACATTTCCCCGAGGTATCGACCGCGCGCGTGATTCCGTGGAGCGGCCTGCGCCCGATGCTGCCCAGCATGCTGCCGAAGGTCGGGCAGGGCAAACGTCCGGGCGTGTTCTACAACACCGGGCACGGGCATCTCGGCTGGACGCTGTCGGCGGCGACGGCCGAGCTCGTCGCCGAAGCGGTGTTGCAGGGCGTGCCGCGCAAGCCCGTGCACGCAAGCGCACGGGGCGACACGGAGCGCAGCGAAGCGCTTCTGTGAGCGATGCCCGGCCGTGGCGCTTGGGCGAGCGCCGCGGCCGCGATGCGCCCAAGCGCGTCGGCAGGGGCGTGATATCGTCGGCGTCACTGTTCACTGTCTCAGGAGTGTGCGATGGCCGAGCTCGTCAATTGCCTGTGGTTCGACGGTAATGCGCGTGAAGCGGCGGAGTTCTACGCCGCCACGTTCCCCGATAGTCGCGTCGGAACGGGGCATGTGTCCGCCAAACCGGGCGTGGGGCAGGGACCTGAATTGACCGTCGAATTCACCGTGCTCGGACGGCGCTTTCTCGGCCTGAACGGCGGGCCGAACTTCAGGCCGAACGAAGCGGTGAGCTTCATGGTCCACACCGGCAGCGCGGAAGAAACGGATCGCTACTGGAACGCGATCGTCGGCCACGGCGGCGAGGAAGGTCCGTGCGGCTGGTGCAAGGACCGCTGGGGTTTTTCATGGCAGATCACGCCGAAGCGCCTGCTCGACATCCTCTCCGGCGCCGATCGCGAAGCCGCCCGACGCGCGATGGACGCGATGATGAAGATGAAGAAAATCGACATCGCCGTAATCGAAAGCGCGGCGGCGGGCAAGTGAGCACACGAGCGTCGCGCGGACGGCGACGCTCGGGCATCGTTTATCTGCCCTGGATGAGCAGGCCCAGCGGCGCAAGCGGACCGACCTGCATCAGCTCGTATTTCGCGTGGCCGCCCGCCGCGAGCGGCAGGCTCTCGACGGCCGTCCTGGCCTCGTCGAGCGATTCGACATTCATCAGAAAGACCACGCCCGGCGCGTCCTGCCGATACCAGAACTGTTCAATCTTGCCTTCGAGATAGAGCCCGAGCGTGGCGGGCACTTCTCGCGGCATGATCTGCTGACGTTGTTCCGGCGTGAGCGGCGTGTTGACTGAAGCAATAGCGATGACTTTCATCTCGATCTCCTTGAACGGGTTCATTGCGAAGCGCAACGGAGATCAATGTAGTCGCCGGGAGCAAAAAGCTGTATTGTCGTAAATGACAACTTTAGGGTCATTCACGCCATGCGCATCGCGGTTCTCGCTCTCGATGGTCTGTTCGATACCGGCCTTGCCGTGACGCTCGATACGCTCGCGGCCGCAAACAATCTTTCGGCGCGCGCGATGGGCGGAGCGCCGCGTTTCGACGTGTCGACCGTCGCCGTGCGCAAGCGCGTGCGCTCGGGTCAGGGCTTCGCGATTCCGGTGCAGCCCATCACGCCCGACCTGAAGCCGGACTGGGTGATCGTTCCGGCATTGGGCACGACCACGCCGGACCGGCTGCTGCCCGCGCTCGAACGGGCGGACGTGAAAGACGCGATCGCGCAGTTGCGGCGATGGCGCGACGAGGGCGTGCTGGTCGCCGCCTCGTGCATCGGGACGTTTCTGCTGGCGGAAGCCGGGCTGCTGGATCATCGGCCGGCGACGTCGACCTGGTCGCTCGCGCCGCTCTTCAGGCAACGCTATCCGCATGTGATGCTCGACGAATCGCGCATGCTCGTGCCGACCGACATCGGCGTGACGGCCGGCGCCGCGATGGGCCATCTCGATCTCGCGCTGTGGCTGATTCGCAAGACGAGCCCCGAGCTGGCCGCGCTCGTGTCGCGTTATCTGCTCGCCGATATCCGCACGCTGCAGGCGCCGTACATCATCCCCAATCATCTCGCGCAGGCCGATCCGTTGATCCAGCGTTTCGAACGCTGGTCGCGGGATCATCTGAAGGAAGGGTTTTCGCTGCAGACAGCGGCAAGCGCGCTCGCGACGAGCACGCGCTCGCTGCAACGCCGATGCCGCGAAGTGCTCGGCAAATCGCCGCTGGCGTACTTTCAGGACTTGCGTGTCGAGCGCGCGCAGTCCCTTCTGCACGGCAGCGGCCTCGATCTCGAAGCGATCGCCGCGGAAGTCGGCTACGAGGACGGTGCTACCTTGCGAACGCTGTTGCGCCAGCGCCTCGGACGCGGCGTGCGCGATCTGCGCGCCGAGTTGCGCTGACGATCCCGCTTCGTTCGACCGCCTATAGCGAGCGTTCGATTGCCTTGCCGAGCAGATCGAGACCGAGATCGATCTCTTGCTCGCTCACCGTCAGCGGTGGCGCGATGCGGAACACGCCGCCCATGCCGGGCAACTGCACGATATTCATGCTGAGGCCCAGATTCATGCACTCGCGCGTGATCTTCGCGCCTAGGCCGTCGGCGGGTTCCTTCGTGCGGCGATCCTTGACGATCTCGACGCCGAGCAGCAAGCCGCGTCCGCGCACATCGCCGATGCAGTCGAAGCGCTCCATCAGATCGAGCAGGCCGCGCCTGAGCCGCGCGCCCATCTCGTTCGCTCGCGCGACGAGGCCATCGCGTTCGACGACCTCCAGCACGCGCAGGCCGACTGCGGCGGGCAGCGGATCGGACACGTGCGTCGTGTAGAACAGGTAGCCGAGTTCGTGCGCTTTCTCTTCGATCTGCGCCGAAGTCACGATGGCCGCGAGCGGCAAGCCCGCGCCGAGCGTCTTCGATAGCGTGAGAATGTCGGGCGTGACGCCGTCGCGCTGGCACGCGAACATCGTGCCCGTGCGGCCGATGCCCGTTTGCGCTTCGTCGAGAATCAGCAACATGCCGCGCTCCTCGCACTTGCGCTTCAACGCCGCCATGTAGCCTTCCGGCAATTCGATGATGCCGCCCGAACTCAGAATCGGCTCCGCGATGAAGGCCGCGAGATTGCCGCTCGACTGGCGATCGACGAGATCGAACGCGTAATCCAGTTCCGCGAGCCAGTCGTATCGGCCGTTGCGCTCGAAGCGCGCGCGATACGCGAACGGCGCGGGAATCGCGAACGAGCCGACCGCCGCGGGACCGACGCCCTTGCGCCCGGCGCTGTACGTGGCCGACGCGGCGTGGCCGGTCATGCCGTGCCACGACTGCGCGAAGCCGACGACTTCGTATTTGCCGGTGACGAGCTTCGCCATGCGGATCGCCGCTTCGTTCGATTCGGCGCCGGTGCTGAGCAAAAGCGCCCGATCGAGCCCGGCGGGCGTGATGTCGGCGAGACGCGCCGCGAGGTCGACCACGGGACGCGAAAGCATCCCGCTGAAGAGGTGGTCCAGCTTGCCCGCATATTCGCCGATCACCGACACGATCTCGGGATGACTGTGGCCGAGTACCGCGCTCATCTGTCCCGACGTGAAATCGAGGATCGCGCGGCCGTCGGCGTCGTAGACGAAGCTGCCCTGCGCGCGCTCGATGATCATCGGCTCGAAGGTGGCGCCGTAGCGGATGAGATGTTGTCTGGCGTTCTGCCAAAAGCTTGCGTCGTTGTTCCGGGACACCGTGCTTCTCCTGGCGGAGGGTGGATGGAATTTGCAGTGTAGACAACGCTCTGGTTTTATAGAATCGAATAGTTCTAATGCGAGCTAGAAGAGGGGCTAATACCTTGAGCCTGTCACTCGAAATCGAATTGTTGCGCTCGTTCGCCGTCATCGCGGAAGCGCGGGCGTTGAGCCGCGCGGCGGAGCGCATCGGCAGGACTCAATCGGCGTTGAGCCAGCAGATGAAGCGGCTGGAGGACATCGTCGATCAGCCGCTGTTTCAGCGCACCGGGCGCGGCGTCGTGCTGACGAATCCCGGCGAGCGTCTGCTCGTGCACGCGCAGCGCATCCTGCGTCTGCACGATGAAGCGATGGCCGATCTGTGCGGCAAAGGGCTATCGGGCAGCATCCGCTTCGGCTGTCCGGACGATTACGCCGCCGTCTTTCTGCCGACCTTGCTGCGGCAATTTTCGAGTCAGCATCCGCACGCGCAGGTGGAAGTCGTGTGCGGCCCGACGCCCCGGCTCGCCGAGCAACTGACGAAGCGCGCGCTCGATCTCGCGATGCTCTCGCTGCCCGAAGACCGCTCCGGCGGCGAAATCATCCGGCGCGAGCAACTGGTGTGGATCGGCTGCCCGGGCATGGAGTCCGCGCACTACGATCCGCTGCCG
The DNA here is from genome assembly GCF_905220305.1 of Caballeronia sp. J97. NCBI lineage: Bacteria > Pseudomonadati > Pseudomonadota > Betaproteobacteria > Burkholderiales > Burkholderiaceae > Caballeronia > Caballeronia sp. J97. The sequence goes on from NZ_CAJMZL010000020.1 coordinate 102,944, forward strand.
CTCGCGCTGTCCGATCCGGACACGCTCGATCACATCGCCGCGTGCGAGGCGCTGCGGCGCGCGGGCAAGGCGTATCGCATCGCGTACGCGAGCAGCAGTCTTGCGGGGCTCATTGCGCTCGTGCGGTCCGGGCAGGCCTTCGCGGTGATCACGCAGACGGCCGTGCCCGCCGATCTTTGCGTGCTGAACGCGGATACCGGATTGCCCGCGTTGCCGGGCGTCGGCATATCGCTGAAATTCGCGCGGGAGCGTCCGTCGCTGTTGACGGCGGCGTTCGCGGAGCACATCAGGCTCACGCTTCCGTTGTTGTAGCGCGCGTCCGATCGGGCGAAGTAGACCGGAAATCGGCCGCTTTCCGGCGCTTCGCGCATCGGCGTGGCGGGCTACGATGTTATCCATCCCCTCTAGCTCTTTCTCCTCCAAGGGATGAGCGACTTTGGCGTCGCGCGGATTCGTCCGCGCGACGTTTTCTTTTGCGGCGTGGATGGCGCGCGCCGGGCTACACTGGCCGCACACTTTTCGCCCCGAACGCCATGCCATCTCGCGACTCAGACAGCGCCGACGCCTTGCAAGACCCGCCTCTGCTGCGGCGACTGCTGCGCGCTAGGGATCGCATGGATGCGTCCTCGCACGAGGACTGGCCCGTCAGGCGTCTGGCCGAAGTCAGCGGCGTGTCCGAAGCGCATTTCGCGCGTTCGTTCAAGCGGGCGTTCGGCATACCGCCGCATCGCTATCTGTTGACGCGGCGCATCGAGCAGGCCGTCACGCTGTTGCGCGACACCGATCTCGCCATCACGGACATCGCCTTCGTCACCGGCTGGGAGAGCCTCGGCACCTTCGGCCGCATCTTCCGGGATATCACGGGCCGCAGTCCGGGCGCGATGCGCGTCGAATCTCGCGCCGGCACTTCCGCGCTCGACCGCGTGCCGGCCTGCGTGCTGAAGGCCGCGCAGCGTCCCGATCTCACGATCGCAGTTTTGGAGAAGCGGCGGCGCGGCGCCGAAGGTACAGTGCGGCCATCTTCAACGAAGGAGGTCACATGAACCAGGGCATCAGCGTGGTGGGCATCTATGTCGACGATCAGGACGAAGCGCTCGCGTTTTACGTCGACAAGCTCGGATTTCGCGTTCACACCGACGTGCGCAACGGCACGTATCGATGGCTCACCGTGCAGCATCCGGAGCAACCGTCGTTTCAGCTCGGCCTGTTCGCGCCGGGCTCGCCGATTCACGACGACGCGACCGCGCAGACCTTGCGCGCGATGGTCGCCAAGGGCGCGATGCCGGCGCTCGTGCTGTCCGTCGCGGATTGCCGCGCGACCTGCGAGCGGCTGAAGGCGAGCGGCGTGGAGTTCACGCAGGAGCCGGTCGATCGCTACGGCAGCGTCGATGCGGGCTTTCGCGATCCCGCCGGCAACGGCTGGAAGATGATTCAGGCGCCGCGAAACGAGCGCTGAAGCGGCGCGCGATCGGGACACGATGTGTCCGGATACGCAGGGAAGATGAGGTCTGTTTCGCAGAGTGCCTAAAACATGACCGACACGCTTCTTCGATCGCAACCGACCGTTGCCGCTTCCTCGTATGACCCGCCTCGCGACACGCCGGCGCTCGTGCTGGCGTGGATCCGGCGCGCGCGCGAATCGCAGGTTCGTCATTACACAATGGCCGACAGGCTCACGCGCTGCGGCAGGCGGCTCGGCCTTGCGGTCATCGGCATCACGGCGGCCACGGGCACGTCGGCGTTTCTGTCACTCGTTGCGACGGTGGTGTCGCCGGACGTGCGCGTGGTCATCGGCATGACGAGTCTGAGCGCCGCGGTGCTGGCCTCGTTGCAGACGTTCCTGCGCTACAGCGAGCGGGCGGAGCTGCATCGCCGTGCGGGCGCGCAGTACGGCGCGGTGCGGCGGCGTCTCGAGGCGATCCACGCCGCCGATCCTCGCGTGCGTGACCCGTGCGTGATCGACGCGGTGCGCGACGAGCTCGACCATATCGCGCAGACCGCGCCGCATTTGCCGCGCCGGGTGGTGGGCGGGATGTCGAAAGGGTGAGGCCCTATGCGGCTTCGCCTATTCGCCCCAAGACCTTGATTCGACTGATGATTCGGTTTCCTCAAAGCAGAGGTTTGATCTTCCGAAACAATGCCCGGTATGCTACGGTGATTCGTATGTATTACTTGCGACCGGACGATCGCTGATTGTCGATCGGCCTTCCGAACTATTCGGATGGAGTTGTGACAATGGAACAGCGAGGCGATGGCCCGTCGCTTTATTTCGTCATCTGCCCCCGATGTGAAACCCTTTCATCAGTAGAAGAAAGGGTGTGTCCGTTCTGCGGCGCCGACCGGCACGGGGCGGTGTTGACGAAGGGCGCGGAGACGGCGTTGCGCGCGGTCGAGGCGGCGCGGGGCGTGACGCGCCATTTTCAGGAACCCCACGAGGTAGCCCGTGTGCGCTGGTTCGTGCGTCCCAGGACCTACGAGGCGCGTTTACCCGCACCCGCGTCCGTGTCCAGCAGCGCGGCGGTTCTCGACACCCAACGTTCATCCCATTCGATTCTTGCGACCGTCGCAATGGCCGCCGTCGTGCTCGGGGCGTGCTTCATCGCGCGCGCTTACTTCGAGCAACGTGCGTCCACGCCGAGGGCGGCGGCGCTGCCTGTGGCTGTCGCGGGCACGGTCGGCCTCGCCGCGCCGAAGGTCGCTGAAGCCGCGCCGAATATCGATTCGGCCGACCGGATCGTAGACGGCTCGACTCGGGCGGCAAGCTATCCTTCAGTCCAATCCGCTTCGCCGTTGATCCCGGTCACCGCGTCGGGCAACGACGGCGCGCATCAAAGCGGCGTGGTCGAACGTTCGGTCGATAAGAAAGACGCGACACCCGGCGCCACGCGCGCGCTCAAGACCACGTCGAAGCCTGCATCGAAGCCTGCATTGAAGTCCGCTTCCAAAACGGCATCGAAACCCGCACCGAAATCCGCCGCTTGTCCGCACAAGTCCAATCGCGCATGTGTCGAGCGAGCGCCGCACCACGCATCGAAACCGGACCCCAAGCCACGGCAGACGCGCGCGGCGCCGCGTGCCGCGCCGGGCACACGACCGAAAACCGACGCGAAGGAATTTCAAAAAGTGACGGCCATTGCTCAACCGGTGAAGCCGGCCATGACCGCCGACGATAGCTGGCGGCCGAGCAAGAAGAAGTATTGAGCCTCGCGCCGTCGTATCCGCTGAAGGCGGTGCGTGGATTTGAGATCAGGCGCGGGTTGAATGCATGCCTGGCGAAGGATGTGTCGCGTGCCGCATTGATACGTTCGTCGCGCGAAAAAGGAGCGTAGCGGGAGACAGGAAAGCGCTTCGCGCGAAACGCGAAGCGCGTGCGCAACGCTTACTCGACAAGCTCCCAATGTTCGTCGACGGTCTTATCCGTCACGCGCACTTTCGCCACCATCGGCGAATAGCCGCGCAGTTTGATTTCATCGACGGCGAGCCGCTCCGACCGATAGCTTTGCTGCGTCATTCTCGTGCCGTCGTGGAATTCGAGCGCATAGCCGTCGATCGGCCCCCATTGGCCCTTCGGCATCGGTTCGATATAGACATTCTGCATCGCGTTTCTCCAGCTTGATTGGAAAGCATCGGGCGGCTCGCGCGGCTTTGCGACGTGCACCTCTTGTATAAGAGATTAGCGAAGAAACGACGGCTTCCGTCGGCGATAGGTGGTGTCCCCCACCAAATAAAAATCGATACAAATCAATAGGCTAAGCGCACGCTCCCATGATGAGAAAGCCCGTTCTCCGATGTGCAATTCGCGCCATGCTGCCATGCAGCGTGAATTTTCGAGAAACGGACCTCAATTCCGTATCGTGAAAATTCAGTGGCGCACGGCGTCGTGGCATTTGCCGTCGAGATAGTTATTGATGGTCGGCGGGGCGTCCGCGAGCACGGAGGCGAAGCGAAAACCGTTGCGCCCCTTGCGCTTGGCCTCGTACATCGCGCGGTCCGCGTCGCCGAGTATCGCTTCGGCGGATGTGTCGAAGCCGCCCGCGCACATCGCGATGCCGACGCTCGTGCCGAGTTGCGCTTCGGCCTGACCGAGCTCGAACGGCCGGCCGATCGCACGGCAAATGTCCTGCGCGATCCGGCTGCACGCACTCGACGATGAGATGCCGCGCGCCAGCAGCACGAATTCGTCGCCGGCGAGACGGCAGACGAGATCGCCCGCGCGCGTGGTCTTCTTCAGGCGCGCGGCGACCTGCCTCAACAGCGTGTCGCCGGCGTCGTGGCCGTGCTGGTCGTTGACGCTCTTGAAGCCGTCGAGGTCCATGAAGAAGAGCGCGAAGGGCACGGACTCGTCGCGTGCGGCTTCGATGCACAGGGCGAGTTGCTCGGCGAGCGCGCGCCGGTTCGGCAGGCCCGTGAGCGCATCGAGCATGACTTCGGAGCGCATCTGATTCTCGCGCCGCTTGGTCTCGGTAATGTCCTGCGACATGATGTAGAAGCCGACGACATCGTCGCGCTGGAACTCGGGGATATACGTCGCGTTCCAGATGCGGCTCGGCGCGCCCTCGTAGACGATGTCCTCGTGGGTCACGCGTTCGCCCGCGAGCACGCGGCGAAAGTAGGGCAGACAGCGCTCGAAGGTCGCCGCGCCGATCGTGTCGCGCACGGCCTTGCCGCGCAGTGCGGCCGGCTCGACGCCGAACACCTCGCGGTACACCTGGTTGTTGAAGCGATAGCGCAGGCCGGCATCGACATGAGCGATCAGCACCGGCAGGTTGTCCGTGATCGTCTGCAATGCGGCGCGGTTGCTGGTGAGCTCGCGGGTGCGTTCGAGCACGCGGCGCTCGAGTTCCTGCCGGTAATCGCGCAACACCTGTTCGCTGTACTTGCGGCTCGTGATGTCGTGCATCACGCTCACGAAGTGCACCGGCAGGCCGCGATCGTCGCGAAGCAGCGCAACGGAGAGCTCGATCCACACGAGGTCGCCGTCGCGGCGGCGATAGCGCTTTTCCAGCGTATAGGTGGTCCGCGTGCCGTCGAGCAGTTCGGCGACGAGTTGCAGGTCGGCGGGAAGGTCGGCTTCTTCGGTGATCTGCTGAAAGGTCATCGTGACGAGCTCGTCGGCGCTGTAGCCGGTGATCTCGCAGAGCTTCGGATTGACTTCGACGAAGCGGCCGTCCAGATCGACGATCGCCTTGCCCGTCGGCGTCTGCTCGAAGATCGTATGAAAGCGCGTCTCGGACAGGCGCAGCTTGCGGCGGTCGACTTCCTGAATCTCGCGCGTCTCGCGTGCGGCTTCGCGCTGCGCGATCTCACGCTCGATGGTCGCCGCGAGATCGCACAACGCGGCCTGCGCGGCGGCGCTGAGCGTTCGCGGCTTCGTGTCGATTGCGCACAGCGTGCCGAGCACGGGGCCGTGCGACGAGCGCAACGGCACGCCCGCGTAGAAGCGGACATGAGGCGCGCCGATCACGTGCGGATTGCCGGCGAAACGCGCATCCGCGTGTGCGTCCTCGACGAGCAGCAGACGTTCGGAATGCAGCGCGTACGAGCAGAAAGACACATCGCGCGCGGTCTCGCATACATCGAGTCCGACGCGCGACTTGAACCATTGCCGATGTTCATCGACGAGCGATATGAGCGCGATCGGCACCTGCAACAATTCCGCGACGACGCGCGTCACGCGATCGAAGACTTCCTCCTGAGGCGTGTCGAGCAGGTCGAGGCTGTGCAGCAAGCGGAGCCGCTTCGCTTCATCGGCGGGCAAAGGCGCCGCGTGCCATTCATGTACGGGTTGCAAGGTTCTTCTCGATTCTTCCGGATAACACAGGACATCGCGCCCTACGCGCGCCACGGACACTGTGCCTTGTCGATTGCCAGCGGGCCCAATGCCACGATGAGCAATTTATCGAACCCCGCGCAATCCCGATCCGTCAAATAAAGGGTCGCTTGTCCCTCAGTTCGCGGCATGCGGCTTACCGGTGAAAGAATGCCGGCCGTTCAAAGCCCGAGACAGACGGCTCCGGCCGCGACCACCACGCACGCGAGCCAGCGCTTCGCGCTGACCGGCTCCCGCAGGAATACGCGGCCGATGAGCGCGGCGAACACGACACTGGTCTCGCGCAACGCGGACACCGCGCCCATCGCGCCGGACTGCATCGCCCAGATCACGATGCCGTAGGCCGCAATCGAGACGAGGCCGCCCGCGAGCGATGAGCCCACGGCCATCGGCGCTTCCGTAACGGGCGTCCAGAGCGCCGCGAAGCCGCGTCGGGCGACGAAGATCACCGGCATGAACCAATAGAACATGAACATCCACGCGGTATACGTGAGCGCTTCGCCATCGGACAGGCGCACGCCGATGCCGTCGATCACCGTATAGATCGCGATGGTCACGCCCGTCGTCAATGCAGCGACCGCGCCCGCGCGCGACACGCGGCCGCCCTGCAACGCGAGCGCCATGATGCCGCCCGAAATCAGCACGATCCCGAACGCGTGCACCGGGCCGATCGCTTCGTGCGCGAAGAGGGCCGCGCCGAGCGTGACGAGCATCGGCGACGATCCGCGCGCGATCGGATAAGCCTGAGCGAGATCGCCGCGACGATACGAGCGCACGAGGCTCACGTTATAGACGATGTGCACGAGCCCCGACGCGACGATATACGGCCACGCAGCCCGCGCGGGCATCGGCAAATAGAAGACGACGAGCGCCGACACGACGCCGATGGCGATGCTCATCCAGGTCATCGACAGGAACCGGTCGCGGTTGCCGTGAAGCATCGCGTTCCAACTCGCGTGCAGCACCGCTGCGAAGAGAACGACGCCGCCGGTGTAAGTGAACATGCGTTTTTATGTCGGTTATGTGACGGGTGGTTCGTAGATTAACTATCTTGTGGCGCGCTCACAAACCATATAAATTGCGTTGTCGTGTTAGAAAAACTCTCGCGAATGAGACCGACACTGCCTTCGCTCAACGCGCTGCGCGCTTTCGAGGCTGCGGGGCGGCTCGGCAGCTTCAAGCAAGCCGCCGATGAATTACATGTGACGCACGGTGCGATCAGTCAGCAGGTGCGCCTGCTCGAAGCGTGGCTCGGCGCGCCCTTGTTCGAGCGCCATAACCGGCGCGTGGTGCTGACGCCGGCAGCGCGCGCCTATCTCGCGGAAATCGGCCCGCTCTTCGAGCGGCTTGCGCAGGCCACCGCGCGCTATGGTCTGTCCGAAGCCGTGTCGCGGACGCTTACCGTCAATGCGCCCGCGAGCTTCACCTTGCGCTGGCTCGTGCCGAGGCTGGAAAAATTCCGCGCGCGTCATGCCGATGTCGAAGTCAGAATCGAGACCTCGAACGAACCGGTCGAGCGCCTGAAGGACGCGAGCGACATCGTCATCCGGGGCGGCCCGGACACGTTTTACGGCTACGTGATGCGTCCGTTCTTGAGGGAAGAGCGTTTGCCGGTATGCAGTCCGGCGCTGTTGCGGCGCCTGCCCCTGCGCACGCCCGAAGACATGCGGCGGCACACGCTGCTGCATACGTCGAGCCTTCCCCGCGTCTGGCCGGACTGGCTCGCGCAGGCGGACATGCCCGCGCTCGTGCCCGCGGCGGTGCTGACCTTCGATCACTTCTATCTGACCTTGCAGGCGGCCGTCGATGGCATGGGCATCGCGATGGGCCCGAGCGCGCTCGTCGCCGACGATCTCGCTGCGGGCCGGCTCGTCGCGCCGTTCGACGGTCCGCGCCTGCCGTCACGAAGCTATTGCACCTATGTCGCCGATGAAAAGGCCGGCAACGATCTGATCGTGCTGTTTCGCACATGGCTCGAGTACGAAGGCGATGCGTTCGCGCACGCACACGAGGCATGAGCGCACGCCGCATCCACGCCGGAACCATGCAAACATTTAACTATCCAGTTAGAATATAGAGGTTTACGCCAATGTCCCGGCCGGTTCGTATCGGCCGCGCCGGGCAGGCGATCCAGCCGCGCACATCGGCGCACGCATTCACGCGTTGCCCATTTGTCGAGTGCGGCGGCATCGGCGGATGACGAAGCGCGTCGCTCGACGCGCCGACTTCACGGGAACGTTTTCATCGCGCGGCGCCTCATGGCCGCGCGATGCCCTTTCTTTGGCCGATACCGGATCGCATGGCAGATTCCTGGAGAAGATTCGATGTCTACGAGTGAAGCCCGTCTTTCAGCCGCGCTGAGAGCCGGGTGTGTTTTGCTGGGCCTCGCGCTGCTGGCCACAGGTCTGTTCTTTGTCGCCGGCGGCGCGAAGCTCGCGCTTCTGCATGGCAGTCCCTATTTCGTGATCGCGGGCGCGGTCATCGTCGTGTCCGCGGTGCAGTTCATGCGCGCGAAGTCGTCGGCGGTGCTGCTGTTCGGCGCGGCGTTCATCGGCACCTTGATCTGGGCGCCCCTCGACGCCGGTTTCGATTTCTGGCCGCTGGTTTCGCGTCTGATGCTGCCGGCCGGCTTCATGGTGCTCGCGCTCGTCACGTGGCCATCGCTGCGCCGGCGCGAGACCGGCCGGCCCGCGTCGAAGCGCGCATACGGCCTTGCCGCCGTCATCGCGCTTTGCATGCTCGTCACCTTCGTGCAGATGTTCCAGCCGCATCCGACCGTCGCATCCGATGGCAGCGAAGCGCCGCTCGTGCCCGTCGCGAAGGAACTCGAGCAGAAGGACTGGAGCAACTACGGCAACACGCCCGGCGGCAGCCGTTTCGTGGCGCTCGATCAGATCACCCGCGACAACGTGAAGGATCTGCAGGTCGCGTGGACCTTCCGTACGGGCGATGTGCCCGAGAGCCCGACCGGCAACGGCGCTGAAGATCAGCAGACGCCGCTGCAGATCGGCGATCGCATCTACATGTGCACGCCGCACAACAACGTGATCGCCGTCGATGCCGACACCGGCAAGCAGATCTGGAAGCGCGAGATCAACGCGCAGGCGCAGGTATGGAATCGCTGCCGCGGTCTCGCGTATTTCGATGCGACGCGGCCTTCGACGCAACCTTCCGTGGCCGGTTCGACGCCCGTGATGCCCGTTTCCGTCGCGGCAGGCGAAAGCTGCCAGCGCCGCTTGCTGACGAACACGATCGATGCGCGCCTCGTCGCCATCGACGCCGACAGCGGTGCGCTGTGCGAAGGCTTCGGCGATCACGGCATCGTGAATCTGAAGGCGGGCCTCGGCGTGGCCGACGATCCGAAATATCAGCTGACCTCGGCGCCGACGCTCGCGGGTACGACGGTCGTCGTGGGCGGGCGCGTGGCGGACAACGTCCAGACCGACATGCCGGGCGGCGTGCTGCGCGGCTTCGACGTGATCACCGGCGAGATGCGCTGGGCCTTCGATCCGGGCCGCGACGATCCCAACGCGCGCCTGCAACCGGGACAGACCTACGCGCGCAGCACGCCGAACTCGTGGGCGCCGATGTCCTACGATCCCGCGATGAACACCGTGTTCATCCCGATGGGCAGCTCGTCGGTGGACCTGTGGGGCGGCAATCGCACGCCGCTGGATCATCGTTACGCGACGTCGATCCTCGCGCTCGATGCGACCACCGGCAAGCAGAAGTGGGTGTACCAGACGGTCCACAACGACCTGTGGGACTTCGACATTCCGATGCAGCCGAGCCTCATCGACTTCCCGGAGCAGGACGGAACCACGAAGCCCGCCGTCGTGTTCGGCACCAAGTCCGGCCAGATCTTCGTGCTCGACCGCATGACGGGCAAGCCGCTAACGCGTGTCGAAGAGCGCGAGGTGAAGACGGGCACGATTCCCAACGAGCAGTACGCCGCGACGCAGCCCTTCTCGGTCGGCATGCCGACGATCGGCGCGGACAAGCTGAAGGAATCGGACATGTGGGGCGCGACGCCGTTCGATCAGTTGATGTGCCGCATCAGCTTCAAGTCGATGCGTTACGACGGCCTTTTCACCGCACCCGACACCGATGTCTCGCTGAGCTTTCCGGGTTCTCTCGGCGGCATGAACTGGGGCAGCCTGTCGACCGATCCGAATCATCACGTGATCTTCGTGAACGACATGCGCCTCGGCCTCTGGGTGCAGATGATCCCGCAAAGAACCGATAGCGGACCCGCGAGCAACGGCGGCGAAGCGGTGAACACGGGCATGGGCGCGGTGCCGCTGAAGGGCACGCCGTATGCCGTGAACAAGAACCGCTTCATGTCGCCGCTCGGCATTCCGTGTCAGAAGCCGCCGTTCGGCACGCTCTCCGCGGTCGATCTGAAGACGCACAAGCTCCTGTGGCAAGTGCCCGTCGGCACGGTGCAGGACACGGGACCGTTCGGCATCAAGATGGGCATGAAGATGCCCATCGGCATGCCGACGCTCGGCGGCACGCTCGCGACGCAAGGCGGCCTCGTGTTCATCGCGGGCACGCAGGACTATTATCTGCGCGCGTTCGACAGCGCCACCGGCAAGGAAGCGTGGAAGGCGCGTCTGCCGGTCGGAAGCCAGGGCGGTCCGATGAGCTATGTGTCGCCGAAGACGGGCAGGCAATACGTGCTGATCTCGGCGGGCGGCGCGCGGCAATCGCCCGATCGCGGCGACTATGTCATCGCTTATGCTTTGAAGCGCTGATCGCGCTATCCGGGCCGAAGACTACATGCGTCTCACCACCACTTTCACCCGCTTGCTGGCCGTGTCGACGCTGTGCGGCATCGGCGTGCCGGCGGCGCATGCGCAAAGCGCCGTGACCTTGTACGGAACGATCGACACCAGCATCGAGGTGACGAATCCGGGCTCGTCATGGACGCCGCGCATGGATTCGGGCGCGTATCGCGGCTCGCGCTTCGGCTTGCGCGGCTACGAGCAACTGAGCGACGGCACGCGCCTGCTCTTCGATCTCGAAAGCGGCTTCAGCTCCGCCGACGGCACCTTCGCGACGGCCAACACGATCTTCAACCGACAGGCATGGATCGGTCTCGCCGCGCCGTGGGGCGAGTGGCGCGTGGGCCGCCAGTACTCGCCGATCTATATCCCGTTCAAGGGCGGACTCGATGCGTTCGGCGCGGGCACGATCGCGTCGGGGCTCAACAATCTGTCGAAGATCACGCCTTACACGAACAACGGCATCACGTATCTGTCGCCCGATTTTCATGGCTTCACCACGACGCTGATGGTCGCATTGCGCGACAGCGGCGACGGCAACGGCCTGTCGGGCAACTACGAGACGTTCGCGTATCAGAACGGGCCGTTTCGCATTTCTTATGCGCATCAGCAGACGCAGGGCGACACCGGCTTGCGCGCGAATCTCGGCGGCGTGTCGTATCGTATCGGCAAGACGACGGCGTTCGTGTCGTACTTCAACGGCGATGGCGGAACGCCGCGCTATCACGACGACGGCCTGTCGGTCTCGATGCGCTATGCGGTGACGCCGCGCCTGCGCGCGTCGCTCGGCTATGCATATGCGCGCGACCGCTCGGGCGGCGACAACGACGCGGACCAGTTCAGCGTCGCGTGCGAGTACGATCTTTCGCCGAAGGTGTTGCTTTACGCGAGCGGCGCGATGCTGCGCAATCACGGCGATGCGACGTTCACGCTGCGCGGCGTGAACGTCGTCGGCATTCCGGCGGCTTATCCGGGCGCGCCGGTGCGGGGCGTGCAGGTCGGGATGATCGAGCGCTTCTGACGCGAGCGCTCAGCGGGCATGGGTATCAGCCGAACCACTTCATCATCAGCGTGGCGAACACGACCATGCCCGCGCCGCCGATGCGCGTCGAGATCTGCGCGAAGGGCATGAGTCCCATGCGGTTCGATGACGACAGAATCGCGACGTCGCCCGTGCCGCCGAGGCCGCTATGGCATGCGGTGATGATCGCCGCTTCGACCGGATACATTTTCAGCCACGCACCCACGAAAAATCCCGACACGACCATCGCCGCAACTGTCGAGGCGCAGATCACGAAGTACGCGGGCGAGAACGCACCGACGAGCTTGTCCCACGACACGAACAGCGTGCCCAGCCCGACGAGAATCGCGAACGTGAGATTCGTCGACATGAACTTGTAGATCTGATACGCGCCGATCTCCATGCGCTCGGGAATCGCGCGCACGACCTTCAGCACGGCGGCCGCGACGATCATCAGCACGGGGCCGGGAATGCCGGTGACGGGCGCGAGCAGCATGCCGAGAATGAAGAGCGTGCAGCCGAGCAGCAGACCGAAACCCATCAGGCGCAGATCCAGCGCGGCTTCGGCCTTCTGCTCCTTCAGCAGCGCCTGATCGTCGCCGCTCTTTACGAGCATGCCGTCGCCGCTATATGCGCGATGCTTCTCGCCGAAGCGCTTGAGCAGGCCGCTCGCGAGAATCGCGACGACGTTGCCGATGAGCGCGGCGGGCACCATCATTGCGATCAGATGACCTTGCGCCGCGCCCGTGATCTCCGCATAGCCGATCGACAAGGGCAGAATGCCTTCGCCGATGCCGCCGCCCAGAATCGGCATGACGATGTAGAAGAACGTGTGCTTCGGGTCGTAGCCGAACATGAGGCCGACGAGCATGCCCGCCGCGATCGCGGTCACGGTGCCGACCAGCAAGGGCACGAACATCTTCAGAAAGCCTTGAATCAGGATCTTGCGATTCATGCCGAGGATGCTGCCCGCGACGAGACACGCGATATAGAGGTATTGAAGATTCGCGGTCTTCATCGTGGTGGTGATGGCCTTGAGCGCGGCATCGTCCATCAGCTTGTAGCCGAGCAGCGCGGAAGGCACGAAGAGGCAAAGAATCGCGGGCCCGCCGATATGCCTGAACACCGGAATGCGCATGCCCACTTCGCCGAGCAACAGGCCCGAGAGCATCAGCACGGCGAAGCCGCCGATCATGTCGTTCGGCAGTTTGCCGGTGACGGCGGCGAGGATCGTCACCAGCGCGAGCGCCGCGAACATTGCGAGCGGCATGCCGCCGATGGTCAACATCGAGAAGCGTGCGCGCAATCCGAGCGGCGCCGCGCCCGTGCGCAGCGAAGGGCTTTCCATATCGTGTCTCCTGAATGAGAAATAGTGCGGCGACGGACGCTCGTGCGTCTCTTTTCGCGGGGCTTGTTCGCCCTATGCCGCCTGGGTGTTGCGCAGCGCCGGCAGATCGATCTTCATCCACGGATGCGTGGCTTCATGCTTCGCTTCGAACGCGAGAATGGCATCGCTGTCGGCGAGCGTCATGCCGATCATGTCGAGGCCCTCGATGAACATGCGCTTCTGGCGCGGCGGCAGATCGAACGCATAGTGGATGCCGTCGCTCGTGCTCACGCGCTGATTCGCGACGTCGATGCTCAGGCGATTCGTCTTCGCATCGCTCACGCGCGCGGTCAATGCGGCGATGGCGGATTCATCGAGCGTGATCAGCAGCAGGCGGTTGTTCTGCGCGTTGAAGTAGAAGATCTCGCCGAAGCTCGGCGCGATGACCGCATCGATGCCCGCTTGCTGCAAGCCCCAGACGGCATGCTCGCGGCTCGATCCGCAGCCGAAGTTCGCGCCCGTGACGAGAATGCGCGCGCCCGCGTAGTCGGGCTTGTTCAGCACGAAGTCTTCGCGCGCCGCGCCCGATGCATCGAAACGCAAGTCGTAGAGCACGCCGCGCGCGAGACCGCACTTGTCGATGCCGAACAGGAACTGCTTGGGCATGATCTGGTCGGTATCGAGATTGCTCAACGGAAGCGGCGCGGCAATGCCCGCCAGTGTTGCGTGCTCAGACATGCTCGATCTCCTTGCGTACGTCGACGATGCGGCCCGCGAGCGCGGCGGCGGCGGCCATCGCGGGACTCATCAGATGGGTGCGGGCGCCGCGTCCCTGGCGGCCCTCGAAATTGCGGTTGGTCGTGGACGCGCAGCGCTGGCCGGGTTGCAGGATGTCGTCGTTCATTGCAAGGCACATCGAGCAGCCGGGCTGACGCCATTCGAAGCCCGCTTCGATGAGCGCGTTCGCGATGCCTTCGCGTTCCGCCTGCTCGCGGACCATGCCGGACCCGGGCACGACCATCGCGCGCACCGAAGGCGCGACCTTGCGGCCGCGCACGATATCGGCGACGGCGCGCAAGTCTTCGATGCGCGCGTTCGTGCACGAACCGATGAACACGTGATCTATCGCGAGACCGTCGATCGGCTGTCCCGCATCGAGGCCCATGTAGTCCAGTGCCTTCGCCGCGTTGCGGTTCGTGGCGGGTTCATCTGCGAGGCGGGGAATGCGCGCGTCGATCGCGATCGCCTGATCCGGGCTCGTGCCCCACGTGACGAAGGGCGCGACATCGCGTGCGTCGAAGCGATGCGTGATTTCGAAGGTTGCATCGGCGTCGGACGCGAGCTGCTTCCATCGCGCGATGTACGCATCGGCTGCCATGCGCGCGGCGACATAGCGGATCGTCGTCTCGTCGGGCGCGATCAACGCGCCGCGCGCGCCCGCTTCGACGGTCATGTTGCACAAGGTCATGCGCGCTTCGGCGGAGAGCGCATCGATCGCGCTGCCCGCATATTCGACGACGAAACCGCGCGCGCCCTGCGCACCGATCTTCGCGATGATGTAGAGCACGAGATCCTTCGCTGTCGTGCCGTGAGGCAGCACGCCATCCACGACGATGCGCATGTCCTTAGCGACGCGATAGACGAGCGTCTGCGTCGCGAGCACATGCTCGACCTCCGACGTGCCGATGCCGAAGCCAAGCGCGCCGAGCGCGCCATACGTGGTCGTGTGGCTGTCGCCGCACAGCACGACCATGCCCGGGCGAATCAGGCCGATTTCCGGCGCGACCACATGCTCGATGCCTTGCGCGCGATCCCGCACGTCGAACAGATGAATGCCGTGCTTCGCGCAGTTGCGGGTGAAGTTCGCGGCCTGCTGCGCGGCGGCGTCGATCATGATCGTGCGCTTGTCGACGGCGACGGGATGCGTCGGAATCACATGATCGACGACGCCCATCTGCTTCTCCGGACAGCGCACCGGCAGGTTCTTTTCGGCGAGTCCCGCAAAGGCCTGCGGGCTCGTGTACTCGTTCATGATGTGCAGATCGGCGTAAAGCGCGACGTGCTCGTCATCGACGCGAAAAACCGTGTGGCTGTCCACGATCTTGCGGTAAAGCGTCTGTCCCATGCTGTCTCCGTTGCCTCTCAGATAAGTCGAAGCCAGTGTAATTCGATAACATGGATTGTTAAATGCAGACTCATTTAACCTATTGTTAAGCTGGATTTAAAAATGAACTCGATCGCGGACCTGGAGTTTTTTGCTCGGCTCGTCACGCAGGGCAGTTTGTCGGCGCTCGCGCGCGAGCTCGGCGTGACGCCGCCCGCGGTGAGCGCGCGCCTGAGCCAGCTCGAACGGCGGCTCGGCGTGAAGCTGTTGAATCGCACCACGCGGCGGCTCGCGATGACACAGGAAGGCGAGCTCTATCTCGGCACCGGCTCGCGCCTGCTCGAACAGGTGCAGGAACTGGAGCGCATGGTGTCGAGCAGCCGCGATCTGCCGCGCGGCTTGCTGAAGGTGAACGCGACGTTCGGCTTCGGGCGGCGCCATATCGCGCCGGCGCTGTCGGCGTTTCGTCGGCAGTATCCGGAGGTCGAAGTGCAACTCGATCTCACCGATCGTCCGATGAACCTCGCGGAGTTCGCGTTCGATGTCGGCATTCGCTTCGGCGAGTTGCCGGACATGCGCGTGGTCGGAAGAAAGATCGCGGCGAACCGGCGTTTCGTGTGCGCATCGCCGGCGTATTTGAAGGCGCACGGCACGCCGCGCGAGCCGGACGATCTGCGCGCTCATCGCTGCATCGTGCTGCGTGAAAACGACACCGCGTACGGCACCTGGCATTTCACCAAGGGTAAGCGCCACGAGACCGTCAAGGTCCACGGCACGATGAGCAGCAACGATGGCGAAGCGACCTTGCGCTGGGCGCTCGACGGACACGGCGTGCTCACGCGCTCCGAGTGGGATGCGCAGTCGTATCTCGACTCGGGCGAATTGAAACGCGTGCTCGCCGACTGGTCGATGCCGCCCGCCGATATCTACGCGATCTATCCCGAGCGGCTGAATCTGTCCGCGAAGGTTCGGGTGTTCATCGAGTTTCTGGAGCGGTATCTGTCGCGGGCTTGATGGTCGCGGAAACG
This sequence comes from Caballeronia sp. J97, assembly GCF_905220305.1. Lineage (NCBI taxonomy): Bacteria > Pseudomonadati > Pseudomonadota > Betaproteobacteria > Burkholderiales > Burkholderiaceae > Caballeronia > Caballeronia sp. J97. The sequence goes on from NZ_CAJMZL010000020.1 coordinate 119,041, forward strand.
TCGTCCGCGCGGCATCGTCGTCGTCGAGCTTGATGCGCGCGAATGATCGTCTCGTTTTCGCGAGAGCCGCTATGCTTGATGAAAACGGAGAGAGACATGAACGAGACGAACTGGTACACGGAAGACGATTGCTCGCTCGACGACTTTGCGAGTCTCCTGAAGCGTGACATCGTGCGCGCGCTCGCTTTCGCGTCCGACACTCGGCACGACATTCCGCTCTATGACTGTGACGCGCTTGCCGATGCGCTGAACGATCCGGCGAAGCGCATGGCCTTGCAGGCGGAATGGGCGGCGGTGCTGCGCGACGGCGCGGGCGTGCTCGTGCTGCGGCATGCGTATGCGGACATCGATCCGGTCGACGACGCCACGAAGGTCTTCGAGTCGATCATTCGCCGGGAGCGCGAACAAGGCGCGAGCGCAGCCGATCATTTCGCGAAGGCGGGCGCGAACGATCGCATCTGGAACGCGCAGGAAAAGCTCTGTCTGGAAGCGCCGCGCGTGTTCGCGCGCTACTTTGCGAATCCGTTCATCGAATGCGCGGCGCAAGCCTGGCTCGGGCCCGGCTTTCAGATGACATCGCAGGTCAATGTCGTGCGTCCGGGCGGGGACGCGCAACAGGCGCACCGCGATTATCACCTCGGCTTCCAGACTGCCGATGAAGTGCGGCGCTATCCGGCGCACGTCCACGCGATGTCGCCCTTTCTAACGTTGCAGGGCGCGGTCGCACACAGCGACATGCCTGTCGAAAGCGGTCCGACCAAGCTGCTGCCGTTTTCACAGCGTTATGCGCGAGGCTATCTCGCATGGCGTCGCGCGGATTTCCGCGAGTATTTCGAAGCGCATCACATTCAACTGCCGCTTGAAAAAGGCGATGCGCTTTTTTTCAGCCCGGCGCTCTTTCATGCAGCGGGCGCGAACCATACGCGCGACGTGCAGCGCATGGCGAATCTGCTGCAGGTTTCGTCGGCATATGGGCGCGCGATGGAATCGCTCGATCGCGCGCGCATGTGCGAGTCGGTCTATCCGGCGTTGCTGGAGTTCAGGACGACCGGGCGCATGAGCGATGCGCAGATCGATGCGGTCATCGCGTCATGCGCGGAAGGCTATGCGTTCCCGACGAATCTCGATCGCGATCCACCCATCGGCGGTCTTGCGCCGAAGAGCCAGCAGGCGCTCGTGCGTCAGGCGGTCGATGAAGCGTGGCCGGTGGATGCGCTGGCGAAGGCGCTGAAGGACCACGCGTGGCGCAGGAGCAGCTAGAAAGACCTACTCCTGATACACCGCCGACAGCACGTTTTCCGCATCGGCCCTTGCATTGTCGAGTTGCACGAGACTCGCATGACGCGCACCGAGCGGATCGCGATTCGTGATCGCGGTAAGAATCGCCTTGTGCCGGGGCAATGAAAGCGCATGCGTATCCGGATGACGGCTCGTCAGCTTGATCGACTCCGACAGCGCGAGCGACAGCATGTGTCCGATGTACATCAGCATGTCGTTGTGCGTCGCCGACATGATCGCGCGATGAAACTCGAGATCGGGCGCGAGCAATGCCTCGGGCGTCGCCGCGTGCGCCATGCGCTCGTAGGCATCGCGAATGCGCACGACATCTTCTTCCGTCGCATTCGATGCGGCGAGCGCGGCCGCCGCCGGTTCGACGATCCTGCGCACCACGAGCAGCGATTGAAAGAATTCGCCTTCATGCACGCTGTTGATGGTCCAGAAGAGCACATCGGGATCGAGCGTGTGCCATTCATCGCGCGGACGCACGACGCTGCCCAGACGCGGCTTCGACAGCACGAGCCCTTTCGCGACCAGCACGCGCGTCGCTTCGCGCAGCACGGGCCGGCTCACGCCATACGCTTCGCATAGCTTCGCCTCGGCGGGCAGACGATCTCCGGGCTTGAGCCTGCCGCTCACGATTTCGATGCCGAGCTCCTGCACGATGCGGGCGTGCATGCTTTTGCGGGGCTGTGGATGACGATAGTCCATCGCGTGTCAGCGCCTGGCCGCCGAGCGATCGCCGAAGGCCCGCTGCGACAGACAGAACACGAGCAGCAGCGCGCCGACCGCGATCTTCGTCCACCATGAGCTGAGCGAGCCGTCGAATGAAATCAGCGTCTGAATGATGCCGAGCAGGAGCACGCCGAACAGCGTGCCGATCACATAGCCGACGCCGCCCGTCAAGAGCGTCCCGCCGATGACGACGGAAGCGATCGCATCGAGTTCGAGGCCCATCGCGTGCAAACCGTAGCCCGAGAGCATGTAGAACGTGAACAGCACGCCGCCGAGCGCGGAGCAGAACCCCGACAACGCATAGGCGCCAATGGTCGCCGCGTTCACGGGCAAGCCCATCAGCAGCGCCGAATGCGGATTGCCGCCGACCGCATAAATGGTGCGGCCGAACGGTGTGTAATGCGCGATGAACACCGCGGCGGCGAGCACGACGAGCGCGATCACCGCGCCGAGCGACAGCGACGCGCCGCTCATCACCGGAATGCGAATCTGCGAAACGGCCGCGTACCAGGGATGGGTGATGCTGATCGAATCGATGCTGATGAGATAGCACAGCCCGCGCGCGAGAAACATTCCCGCGAGCGTGACGATGAACGGCTGCAGGCGAAAGCGTGCGATCAGCCAGCCCATGAGCGTGCCGAACGCGGTGCCCATCGCGAGGACGAGCGGAATCACCACGAGCGGATGCCAGCCCGCTTTCTCGACGAGCGCGGCGGAGACCATCGTCGTGAGCGCGATCACCGAGCCGACGGAAAGATCGATGCCGCCGGACAGAATCACGAAGGTCTCGCCCACCGCGACGACGATCAGAAACGCATTGTCGATCAGCAGATTGAGAAAGACCTGCGGCGAGAAGAAGCCGGTGTACATCACCGAGCCGAGCACGGATATCGCAACGAACAACGACATCGTCGCGGCGAGCGGCAGATAGCGGCTCTTCGCGATGTTGCGCGCCGGTGCGCCGGCGTCGCGACGATGCGCGAGCGCGACGCCGGGCGGCTTGGGAAGGCGCGAGTTCATCGGCGCACCTCGCGATCCGAAAGAACGGGGCGGCGCGCGGACTTCACGACCGTCGCGCGGAATTCGCCCGATTGCAGCATCATCACCGCGAACACGACGATCGCCTTCACCACGAGATTCACCTCCGGCGGCACGCCGAGCGAATAGATCAGATACGTGAGCGTCTGGATGATGAGCGCGCCGATCACGCTGCCCGCGAGCGTGAAGCGGCCGCCGGTGAGCGCGGTGCCGCCGAGCGTGACGGCGAGAATCGCATCGAGTTCGAGCAAGAGACCCGCGTTGTTGCCGTCGGCGCTCTTGACGTTCGAGCTGATGAGAATGCCCGCGACGCCCGCGCACAAACCGCTGAACGCATACGCGCCGAGCGTGAGCCGCTTCGCCTGCACGCCCGCGACGCGCGCGGCGGTCGGGTTGATGCCGATCGCCTGCAGGAACAGCCCGAGCGCCGTGCGCGTGATCGCGAGATACAGCAGCACGAACACGAGCGCGACGATCCATATCGACGTGGGCAATCCGAGCAGATAGCCGCCGCCGAAAAAGAAGTAGGGCGAGTAGTAGATCGTGATGATCTGGCCGTTCGTGATGAGTTGCGCGATGCCGCGCCCCGCGACCATCAGGATGAGCGTCGCGATGATCGGCTGCATGCCCGCGCGCGCGACGAGCAGGCCGTTCCACAAGCCGCACAGCAACGCGACGCCGAGCGCGGCCACGATCACGACGGGCAACGCAAAGCGCGTGACGTTGCCCGCGACCGATCCGCCGATCGCCCAGGCGGCGACCGCGCCCGCGATGGCGACGACCGCGCCCACGGAGATATCGATGCCGCGCGTCGCGATCACGATGGTCATGCCGAGCGCGACGACCGCGAGCGGCGCGGCCCGGTTGAGGATATCGACGAGACTGCCGTAAATATGCCCGTTGCGCCATTCGACATGCAGGAAGCCCGGATTGAACGCCGCGTTCAGCGCGAGCAGCAGCGCGAGCGTGACGAGCGGCCAGCCGAGCCGATGCTCCATCATCGAACGAAGCGTCATGCGTCGCGCGGCGTCATCCATGTTCGGCTCCGATCATTTCGCACACGGTGTCCTCGCTCGTGCCCGCCGGCAATTCGCCGACCTTGCGCCGGTCGCGCAACACGACGATGCGATTCGCGATGCGCACCACCTCCGAGATCTCCGACGAGATGAACAGCACGGCCATGCCCGTCGATGCGAGCCTGAGTATCTCGTCCATGATTTCCTGTTTCGCGGCGACGTCGATGCCGCGCGTCGGCTCGTCGAGAATGAGCAGGCGCGGCTCGGTCGCGAGCCATCGCGCGATGAGCGCCTTCTGCTGATTGCCGCCGGAAAGCAGTCCGATGGGCATGTCGAGGGTCGCGGCCTTGATGCCGAGCGCGCGCACGAAGCGCTCGGCGAGCGCGTTCTGTTCGGCGCGCGTGAGACAGCGCCGCGCGCCCATGCGCGCCTGCAACGCGAGCGCGATGTTCTCTCGCAGCGACAGCTCCGCGACGATGCCATCGGCCTTGCGCTCTTCGGGGCAGAACGCGATGCCGTGACGGATCGCCTGCGCGGGCGTCGTGAACGAGACGGGCAGGCCGTCGATGCGCAGTTCGCCTTCGTCGGGCTTCTCTAGCCCGAAGAGCAGCTTCGCGAGTTCGGTGCGGCCCGAGCCGAGCAAGCCCGCGACGCCGACCACTTCGCCCGCGCGCACGCGCAGATCGAGCGGTTGAAGCTGACCCTTCTGACCGAGGCGCGTGGCATCGAGCAGCGCGGCGTCGCTCGTGCCCGTTTCCACGTCGTCGGGCGGCGACTGGCGTGCCTGCGCGGCGGCGAGCTCGCGGCCGAGCATCGCCGCGATGAGCGCCTGCGTGCCGAGCTCGCTCGTCGGCCATTCGCCCACGCGCCGGCTGTTGCGCAACACCGTGATGCGATCCGAGATGGCGTAGACCTGGTTCAGAAAGTGCGTGACGAAGAGAATCGCGAGCCCTTGTTCGCGCAGGCGGCGCAATACGTCGAAGAGGCGGCGCACTTCGTCGTCGTCGAGGCTGGAAGTCGGCTCGTCGAGAATCAGCACTTTAGACGACAGCTTCAGCGCCCGCGCGATCGCGACCATCTGCTGCACGGCGACCGAATAGCTCGTCAGCACGCGCGTCACGTCGATATCGAGCCCGATGCGCGCAAGCAGCTCGCGCGCCTCGCGGTGGGTCGTGTCCCAGTCGATGCGATAACCATGCAGCGCGCCGCGTCGCGGAAAGTAACCGGCGAAGATGTTCTCCGCCACCGACAGATTCGGGCAGAGATTCACTTCCTGATAGACCGTGCTGATGCCGAGTTTCTGTGCGTCGAGCGGCGAGTCGGGGCGGATCGCGCGGCCGTCGAGCAGGATCTCGCCGGCGTCGAGCCGCACGACGCCGGTCAGCACCTTGATGAGCGTCGACTTGCCCGCGCCGTTCTGGCCCATGAGCGCGTGAACCTCACCCGGATGCAGCGTGAGGTTCACGTCCTGCAGCGCATGGACGCCGGCGAAGCGCTTGTCGATGCCGCGCAACTCCAGTACTGGCGATGTCATCGGCGGTCAATATTTTCGATTGGGGAATTCCTTCGCCGCGACCTCCATCGGGAAGATGCTTTCCTGCGTGACGATGCGCTTGGGCACCGACTTGCCCGCCTTGATGTCCTTCACGACCGACATCAGTTGCGGCCCGAGCAGCGGACTGCATTCGACCGATACGTTGAGCTTGCCCGCCATCATCGCTTCGAATGCGCCCTTCACGCCGTCGACGGAAATAATGATGATGTCCTTGCCCGGTTTCATGCCGGCTTCCTCGATCGCCTGGATCGCGCCGATCGCCATGTCGTCGTTATGCGCGTAGAGCACGTTGATCTTCTTGCCTTCGGCCTTGAGGAACGCCTCCATCACTTCCTTGCCCTTCGCGCGCGTGAAGTCGCCTGTCTGCGAGCGAATGATCTTGAACTTCGGATCGGACTTGATGATTTCCTCGAAGCCCTTCTTGCGATCGATCGCGGGCGCCGAACCCACCGTGCCCTGCAGTTCGACGATATTGACGGGCCCCGGATTTCCTTTCTCCTTCTCGACGAGCCAGCGTCCCGCCTTGCGGCCTTCCTCGGTGAAGTCCGAACCGATGAAGGTCACATAGAGCGTGTCGTCCTTGCTGCTGATCGCGCGGTCCGTCAGCACGACGGGAATCTTCGCGTTCTTCGCTTCGACGAGCACGGTCTCCCAGCCCGTCTCCACGACGGGCGAGAACGCGATCACATCGACCTTTTGCGCGATGTACGAGCGAATCGCCTTGATCTGGTTTTCCTGCTTCTGCTGTGCGTCGGAGAATTTCAGGTCGATGCCCGCTTCCTTCGCGCTCGACTTGATCGACTCGGTGTTCGCGGTGCGCCATTCGCTTTCGGCACCCACCTGCGCGAAGCCGAGCACGATGGGTTTCTGCGCGAACGCGGGAAGCGGGAGCATTGCGCTCAAGGGCGCGGCGGCCATCGCGACCAACACGGTGCGGCGTTTCATGTCAGTGGTTCCTCCATCCGTTGGCTATTGATCCGATCTTGTTCGAATGATTCTGGAATAACCTGTTAATTCGTTGTTCTATGTATCTCGTTGCTCTTCCGCTATTTGGGTTTTGCGCTATCGGTGCAAGGGCGTCGAGATAGATTGACTATATGAAGGTATTCGGCCACTTTTTATTCACGTTAACCCGCTTTTGCCGTCGAAACAGTCATACGATCTCGCGCCGCGCGTTGCATCGCAACATCCTGATTTCGTGGCGTGGAAAGAACTGGTAATCGCGGGGTAATCGCTCGTAAGCACTCGGGGAAAGCGCGTTTTGCTTGGATGATCGTCCCATCGCGCGCTCGGGGAAGATTGCTCCCGTTGCAATCCGCAACGTCTCTCATCTTCAAGGAGCGAGCAGCATGAACGTCACCGGCCCGAGCACACCACACACGACGCAAGCGGCGTCGCACGCGCTGCCCATCAAGCGCGCCACCGATACGCCGACGATCGAAACCGGCACCCCGGAAACGAAGACGCCCGCGAGCAATCCGGCGCATCTGGGCAACCACGTCGACACGACCGCCTGAATCATGGCGGCGTCCTTTCGTTTCGCGCTCGCATGCGCGGCGCTCGCGGCATTCCCCTTCCTGCTCGACGGCTGTGCGCTCGCCGCGCTGCCATGCCGCGCGACATCTGCGGTGCTGAAGATCGTGCCGGTCGTGGGCCATGCGGCATCCACGCCGTTCGACGCCTGCGCTACCGCCATCGACTGACATGAAGCGAACGTTCCTTCGTTGCGCCTTTTTCGTTTGCACGGCGATGCCCGCAATCGCCGCGGCGCAAAAGCCTTTCGATTTTCGCGGGTTGCCGCTCGGCATCGAGCTCGATGCATTCCGCCGCGAAGAGCCCGCGCGCGCGACGCCGCCCGGCAGTGTCGCGGTGTGCGACACGGATCTCGAAGCGGCATCGCTCGGCATGGTGCTGCGCGACGCGCACAGCCTGTCGATCGCGTGCAAGTGGGCGCATCGCACGCAGAGGGGCTGGAGCGAATCGCTGGCGGTCGTCGACGGCACGCCCGCGCGCGATCACGTGCTGCGCTTCATGGCGATGCCGGGCGATGCGTCGCCGCGGCTGTATCGCATGTCTTTCGTGATCGATGCGCGCGTGGTCGAGGATTTTGCCGATGGCCTGTCATCGAAATTCGGCCGCAGCCGCATCGTGCGCGCGAACGGCTATCAGACCCGGACATGGGAGAACGCGACGAGCTCGATCACGCTGGAGGCGAACGGCGCGGCGGCTTCGGCGCGCGTGATCTATCGCCTCAAAGCGTACGAAGCGTGGCTGCGCGACACGACCGACCGATGGCGTCTTGCCGCCGTGCACGACGCGCCCTGAATCAAAGGAGAGGATTGTTCATGAAACTGGCGTCATTGCCATGCGCGGCGTTCGCGCTCGCACTTGCAGCATGCTCGTCGTCGTCGGGGTCGCGCTCGATCGTCGAGATGCCCACTTATGCGCCGGCCGTTTCGCAGCCGGTCAATGTCAACGCGCTGGGCGCGATCTATCAGGCGGGATCGTCGGTCTCGCTCTACGAGACATCGCGCGCGCAGAAGGTCGGCGACGTGCTGACGATCCGCCTCGCGGAGTCGTATCAGGGCAGCAATTCCGCCGATGCCAGCGCGAGCCGCGCGAGCAGCATCAGCGCGGAGGCCGCGGACAAGTCGAGCAACGCGGCGGCGCGGCTGGCGCGTCTTTTCAACGTCGGCTCGGCGGATACGAAGTTCAAGGGCAATGGCAGCACGAGCAATCTGTCCGCGATGAGCGGCACGCTCGCGGTGTCGGTGATCGGCACCTTGCCGGGCGGCAATCTCGTCGTCGCGGGCGACAAGATCATCGCGATGAGCGGCAATCAGGATCGGCTACGCTTCTCGGGCATCGTCAACCCGAAGGATATCGAGGCGGGCAATTACGTCGCGTCGAACAAGGTGGCGAATGCGCGCATCGAACAGGCGGGCGTCGGCATGCTCGCCGATTCGACGACGATGGGCTGGCTGCAACGCCTCTTCATGAGCGTGCTGACCTTCTGACGACGATGCCGCGCGGCTCAGGCTTCCGCGCGCGCGGCGATGCGTCCGGCCGCGGTCGGATCGCCGTGCGGCACGAAGATATAGCCCTGGCCCCACACAGTCTGCACGTAACGCGGCTCGGACGGATCGATTTCGAGCAGACGGCGCAGACGCCAGATCGCGACATCGAGGCTGCGATCGCGATGCGCGCCGTTGCCGCGCATCTTTTCGTTCAGCTCGGCGCGCGTGAGCACGACCATCGCGTTCTTCACCAGCGTCTTCAGCAGCGCGAATTCGCCCGAGCGCAGCGCGATGCGCTCGCCGTTGCGGCGCAGTTCGCGCGCGCCGAAATCCATTTCGAACGGGCCGAAGCGATAGGCCGGGCGCATTTCGGGCGCGCTTGCCGTATGCGGCGACGCGGGCTCGCGGCGTCGCAGGATCGAGCGGATGCGCGCGAGCAACTCGCGCGGATCGAAGGGCTTGCCGAGGTAATCGTCCGCGCCGAGTTCGAGTCCGATCACCCGGTCGAGCACGTCGGAGCGCGCCGTCAGAAGAATCACGGGGATATCGTCGCGGGCATTGCGCAGTTCGCGCAGCGCGCTGATGCCGTCCTTGCCGGGCATCATCACGTCGAGCACGACCATCGAGGGGCGCTCGGCCTGCACGCGGCGCCTGAGGTCCGTCCCGTCGCCGAGAACGGAGACGTCGAAGCCGTGTTGCCGCAGATAGTCGCGAACGTGATCGCGCACGACGGGGTCGTCGTCGACCATCAGTACATGTGGTGTCATGCGCCGATTCTAAGCGCAAGGCGAACGCCGTCGCGACGCTCGCGAACTTTCCATTTCTTTCCGTTACGGCGTGTTTCACCGGACGGTACAAGGCCGCATCGCGCGCGTGCGAGGGTTCGCGCGGAAATAGCACGCACGTGCAGCGCGCGTTCATTGCGTGAAAGTCGGCTTGCGTAAGAATCCGTAACGTCTCCCTATGCGCGAAGGACGTTGTAAGGGAATAGTGTCCGAATAAAATTTTGGGATGGCTATATCGGTACTTATCGTCGACGACGATCCCACGGTGCGCGACCTGCTGCGCCACTTTTTCAATGCACAAGGCATCGATGTCTCCGTGCTGCACGACGGCGCCGGGCTGCGCCGGCGGCTTGAGCTTGAACGTCCGTCCCTCGTCGTGCTCGACATCATGATGCCGGACACGGACGGCCTGCGCGCGCTGCGCGATCTGCGCGCGGCGGGGGAGGACATTCCGGTGATCTTCGTGACCGGTTTCGACAGCGTTCCGCAAAAGATCGCGGGGCTGCAATCGGGCGCGGACGACTATCTCGCGAAGCCCTTCGATCCGCATGAACTGCTCGCGCGCATCGAAGCGGTGCTGCGGCGGCGCGCGGGTGCGCCGAGCCGTCCGGAGCCGGCGCCGCGCGAACGCTTCGGGCGCTTCGAAGTGGATTTCGTGACTCGCACGCTGCTGCGCGGCGACGAGCGCATCGCGTTGCGCGACAGCGAGTTCGCGCTGCTCAAGGTCTTCGTGAAGAATCCGTACAAGGTGCTCTCGCGCGTGCTGATCCACGATCTGGTGCATCGCGACGATCTGCCGTTCCGCGATCGCGGCCTCGATGTGCCGATCTGGCGCCTGCGCCGGCTCATCGAAGACGATCCTTCGAATCCGCGTCATGTGCAGACGGTGCGCGGCCAGGGTTACGTGTTCGTGCCCGATGCGGATGATCCCGCGTCCGACTGGATCGAGGCCTGAGCCGCATGCATCCGGGTTTCTGGCAGTCCGTGCGCGGGGCGCGCGGTTTCATCGATTCGCTGTTCGGCCGCATGGCGATCGTGTCGATCGGCGTGCTGCTCGCGCTGCAGACCGGATGGTTCGCGATTCTGCACGTGCAGGGTCCGCACAAGGAGGCCGATGGTTACGCGCGCGCGCTGCTGATCGTGCTGGAGGCTGCGCATAACGATGTCGCGCTCGGCGGACGGCTCATGCGCGAGACGCGCGTGCATATCGTGCCGGTGTGGAACATGCCCGAGCCGCTGACGCTGCGCGATCCCGCGAAGACGCGCCACGCGCATCTCGCGCGGCAGCTCGCCGATCGCCTGCCGCCCGGAACGCAACTCGCCATCGATTTCGACGGCCACAACAAGTCGCGGCTCTGGGTGCGCTATCCGGAAAGCAATGTGTGGATCGTCGCGCCGATCGACTTGCCGCCGCCCGCGCCTTTCATGACCGAAGGCGTCGTGCTGCTGGCCGGCGCGCTCGTGCTCTCGCTCATCGCGACATGGCAGTTGCAGCGGCCGCTCGCTCGCGTCGCACAGGCCGCGCGCCGCTTCGGCGGCGGCGAACGGCCGGTGCCCGTCGAGGAGAACGGGCCGCGCGAATTGCGCGAACTGATCGGCGCGTTCAACCAGATGATGAAGAAACTCACCGACGCCGACGACGACCGCGCGGTGATGCTCGCCGGCATCGCGCACGATCTGAAGGCGCCGCTCACGCGCCTGTCGCTGCGCGCGAGCGTGCTTGCGAAGGACGAGCGCGAGCGCGCGCACTTCCTGCGCGATATCGATTCGATGACGCGCATCGTGCAGCAGTTTCTGGAGTTTGCGGGCCGCTCGTCTTCGGAAAGCACGAAGACCCGCGTCGATGCGTTCATCGCGGAGCAGTTCGCGTCGCCCGAAGACGGCGACGCACCGTTGTTCGCGCTGTCGCTCGAAGCAGGCGATGCGTTTTGCCTGCCGCGGACCTTCATCGACCGGCTGATGACCAATCTCGTCGACAACGCGCTCGAGTACGGCGAACCGCCTGTCGAGATCCGCACCGCGCGACACGGCGGCGACTGGATGATCGAGGTGCGCGACCACGGACCCGGCATTCCCGACGAGCGCCTCGACGAAGCGCTGCGGCCCTTCGTGCGGCTCGATCCCGCGCGCGGCGGCAACGGGCATTGCGGGCTCGGGCTCACTATCGTCGAACGTCTGGCGCGCGAACAGCGCGGCCGCTGCGAGATCCGCAACGCGGAGGGCGGCGGGCTGATCGTGCGCATCGTCATTCCCATTGAAGAAACATGATGCCTGCTTCGTCCATGCCTGCGGCGCCATTGTCGCGCCGTGCCTTCATTCGCGGCGGCGCGCGCGTCGCGTTGCTTTCGACCACCTTCGGCGCGGGCGCGTTGTTATCGGCGTGCGGCGGCGCGAGCGACAATCAGGCCGTGACGGAAACGCCGAAGCTCTCTACCGTCGAAAATTTCCGCGACGTGGCCGGCGTGGGCGAGGGCTATCCGACCGTCGATGGCGGCCGGTTGCGGCGCGGCGTGTTTTATCGCTCGGGCGCGCTCACGCCCGACGATGCCGACACGGCATTGCTCGCGCGATTGTCGTTGCGCGCGGTGCATGATCTCCGCGTGGTGGCGGAGGCGTCGCTCGCGCCCGATCGGGTGCCGTCGGACGCGGTGCGCGAGACGCACGAGATCGCGCCGATCGATGCGTCCACGGCGACGCCCGTCGATGCTGCCGCCGCGACCGCATGGATGAGCGCGCGGCAACGTCAACTCGTCACGGATCCGGTCGCGCGCCTGCAGTTCGGCTTGCTGCTTACGCGGCTCGCGCGTGTTTCGGGCGCGCAGGTGATTCACGGCACGGCGGGCAAGGATCGCACGGGCTGGTCCGCGGCGCTTTTGCTCTCCATCGCCGATGTGCCGCTCGACGTCATCATTCAGGACTATCTGCTGACGAACACCGTCGCGCAGACGCAGATCGATGCGCGCATGAAGTCGCACGCGGCGCGACTTGCGATGAATGCGCAAACTGTTGCGCCGCTTTATCGGGCGCAAAGCGCGACGATCGAAGCGGCGTTCGACGAGATGCATCGACAGTTCGGGACGTTGAATAACTATCTTGCGCAGGGCTTGTCGATGAGCACCGCCGATGTGGCGATGTTGAGGGCGAAGCTCGTCGCTTAGCGTGCGGGTTCAGGCGTCGACTGTATTGTCTGGGTACCCCGCGAACTTCGACATCTTTCCGACTCCCGGATTGAAGCAGTTGCGGGGATCGAGTTGCTGGTAGAACTCGGCGAGTTGCGGCTTTGCTTTCGAGTTTTGGTACTCCTGGACTATCGAGGTCTGCGCGCGACTCACTCGTCGAAGATCGTCGATCGCGCGATAACCCGATTCGTGCCACGGGAGCAATCGCACATCACGATGTCGCCGTCCACCACGCCTCGGGTGCCGCCGAAGCCCCAGTTCGTCGCGCTTCCTAAAATCGGAGCGTTCTTTCCGCACCGGCGGCAGGATGCGAGTCCCATATGCCGCGCGAGCGACGTTCCGTTGTCGAGCATCGAATCGTCACCGTCGAGCACACGACCGCCGGTGGTGGTCACATTGCCTTTTAAAGCTATCATTTTCGGCATGTGTTTTCCTTTGATTGTGGTTGCAATTGCCAACCTTGAGTGGAAGTCGTGCTGCAGTTGAACAATTCAACGAGCGAGACTTATTTCAATACAGTGTCGCCCCATCCAAATTCATCCGACAAAAAAACGGCCCGCCAGAAGAACAATGGCGAGCCGCAAGAGGGATCGGTCAACAGCTACAGCGACGGCAGGTTAGCATTGCTTTCAGGCGCGAATTCGCGTCGGAAAGATGCCGTAAGGAAAGCGCGCGCTACTGTGTGCGGGAGACCACCATACGGTCGACGAGCGCGTCCAGTTTCTGCCGCGCGCTCGCGAATCGGTCGATGTTCAGACCATTGGTGTCGTAGCGCGCGGTCACGAGAATCTGCCCTTGCCGCACGAGCGTCAGATCGATCGCCTTCAGATACGGCATCGGCTCGTTGCTGAACGCATGCCGGTCCCAGCTCGTCGTCGCGCCGTAGATGAGCATCGCCTCGCAGCCGGGCGGCGACGTGCCCGGGTTATAGACCACCGAATTCACGCCGCGCCGTTGCAATGCAACCTGCAGCACGGGCACGAAGTCCCCGGTCGTGACGTTCTGGTTCAGTTCGATGCACACGGATTGCAGCGAGGCGGGCGGCCCGGTCACCGATGTCGGCGACGAATAGCTGGAGGCGACGGTGAATCCCGCTTGCACCAGCGAGCCCGCGGCATCGGCGGCGGTGATGAGGGTCCACGTGCAGCCGGAAAGCGCGCCTGCGCCGACGGCAAGGAACGCACGAGCGATGAGTTTGCTGAACATGCTCTTGCCGTCGTCCCGGTTTAGCGCACGATGCGCAGACGCACGGTGTTCGGCGCTTCGATGGTGGCGGTCATCGTGGTGACGCGTCTGTCGGCCACGTCGAGCAACGCGAAGTGCTGGCGCGTGGACGTATTCACATCGTGACGGACATCGGGAAAACAGGCGGCGATGTCCGCGCCGAGTTCCTGAAGCGGATCGGCGACGACGCCGTCCGGGCCCCAGTGCGCTCGCCAGCGGCAATCGTAGGCATGCGCGCTGACTTTGCAGGTGCCCTGGTCCCGCGCGCCCGCCGGCATCAACGCGCCGCGTTTGGCGAGCGTATCGAAAGAGGGCGCATCGACGATGGTCTTTAGTGCGGAGCAGACATCGGGCGCCTCTTCGGCGGATGCGGACAGCATCGGCACGAGAAGCGCCACGGCGACGAGCGCGCGTCGCACGCTAGAACGGCGGAGTTCGAGTGAAGATTGAGCTTGCATGGCTTGGCGTAGTGTCGAAGGAAGATGCGGTGTGTCGTCTGCCGACATCACACATGAAGATCTTCCCTCGACGCACCGCCATTCGATTGGCGGAGCAAGGCGCCAATCCGGCAAGTTATTTCCAGGTGTTAATTCGCGAGAAAGCGCATCGCACCCGAATCGAGTCCGCATCAAACGAATAACGACACGATGCCGCCGATCGTCACCGCCGCCGCCACCCATTTGCCCGCGGTGTAGAAGCCGTTCGTGTCGGTGGCCTGCACTTCCGGGCGTTCGAGACCGAGCGCGCCGTACGCAAACGATTTCATCGATGACGGCTCACCGGCCGGCGGCGCGGCGGCATCGTTCGCCGCTGCGTCTTGCGCGACGTCGGTCGTGTCGTTCGCGGGGGCCGGGCGGCGCGGTAGAGGCGTATCGGCGCTCGTGTAGGCGGCCGTGGTCGCACTGTTGATCTGCATCGCAGGCCTCCGTTATCCGCTTCTGCAAAGCCGCGATAACGGCACGTCAGCGCCCATGCTTGAGCGCGCCCGCCTTTCCGATCCTTACCGTTGAACTCACATCGGATGGCTTTGCACGAAGGTCTTGTACGCCCAGTACGCGGGCTTCTTCGTGGCGCCGTCGCTTTCCAGAAGACCATAGGCGCCTTCGCCGTCGTCATAGAGCTGGAACGCCTGGATCGACTGGATGTTGTACTTCGACGCGACGCTTGCGAATTGCGCCATCATCAGATTGCCCGTGATGTAGCTCGCGATCTGATCGTAGGAACCGAAGTCGGGGCGCACGCCGAACTCGTTGATCCACACCGGCTTGCCCATGTCGTGCAGGAACTGGAGCACGTCATGGCAGCCCGTGCCGCCGCATGCGTGCGTCATGTCTCCCTGGCTCGAATACCAGTGCCACGATGTGACGTCCCAGCTCACGGCCGGATGACCCCAGGTGCCGTCCGGCTGCGAGCCGTCGGCTAGCATCTGGAAGAACGCGGTATGCAGCCACGTGCCGCCCAGCACGATCTTCGCCGATCCGTCGACCGACTTCACGCCTGCGATGAGCCCGCGGATCGCGCCGCGCGCGAGCATGTAAGACCAGTTGTTGTACTGATACCAGACGGTGCCGTCCACATTGCCGATGAGCGCCTTGGCCTCGAGTTCATTACCGACCTCGTAGTACTTGTAGGGGTAGCTGTTCGCGGTCTGCTGGCCGAGCTTGAAGCCGGCGTTGTAGGCCTCTTCCTCGCTGTTGTAGTTGAGGTTCATGAGCATCACCGGATACATCGTGATGCCGGCGGCTTCCATCGTCTTCGCGATGCCCGCGACCATGTTCGCCGAGGTCTGGCTATACACGTCATTGCGATAGATCGTCGCGCCCAACTCCTGCAGTTGCGCAAGCTGCGTCTGCACGCTCGTGGTGTCGTACGCGCCGCCATTGCTGTTATGGCCGTTCACGCCGTAGAAGATCGAACCGCTGCCGCTCGCGGCCTTCGCGGTGGACTTCGGCGATGCCGCGCTCTTGTCGGCTGCGGCGGTGTCGGAGGGGCTGTCGCTGCCGCCGCACGCGGCAAGCATCATGCTCGCGACGAGCGCGGCGGGAACGGAACGGGAAAACAGGGAGGCAATTCTATTCTTCATGGCAATTAGTATGACTAACGGAGATGCGTGATGCATGAGACTTCAGCCGGAGACGGACGAAACGATGCACACACCGGTCGCGCATCCGATGTGGTCGAGAGGTATCGTTAGTAATCCGAATGACGGCCTCAAAATGAATACCGTAACGGACGCACATAGAAGCGCCGCGACAGCCGAGGCAGTGCAGATTCGCTGAGGCAATGCCGAGCACACGATCGGTGTGCATTCGGAAAGCCGGGACGCCGGCCACAAAAGTGTCTGGCGCTCGATGACGATTCACCGACCTGGAGTCGCGCGGATCATCGGTAACATGTGCAGCGACTTCGCCTCGGAGAGGTCAGAATTTCTGACGAAGATGCGATTTGCTTCGCACCCGAGGCAAGTGCTGCCGGGATTTGTTTCAGCGAGGAAAGGTTACTTTGTTCTGATGTAGAAGTAAACCGAATAGCAGAAAAAACATCTTGCCTGAAGCGAGATTTCGAACGGTCCCTTCTGTTGTTTATCGTTTTGGGCGCAGCCGTTTCTACAAGCGAAAGAGACGCTTTAATGCGTCTCTTTCTCGCGCCTTGGCGCGACATGATCGAGAGTGCTGAACGAGATACTGAGAGCGGCAGCGCGACGACGCAAGTCGCGTTCGTCTATGCGGAAGGGCGCAGCGGCGATCCCGCGATTCAGGCGACGCTGGACGCGCTCGATGCCATCTGGGCCAGCGGTCGAGCCTAAGACTTCCGAAGAAACGCGACGAAACTCCGGGTGACATCGGAATGGCTCTCCGCACGCGTCAAACGCAGAATCTGCGAAGGAAACGGATTGCGCGTGAGCGGCCTGAAAACCGCGCGTTGCGATTGTGTCTTCGCCAATGCCTGCGGCACGAGCGCGACGCCCATGCCGAATTCGATCATCGTCACGACGGTCTGCCACAAGCGCGCTTCGTGCCGGATTTTCGGGCTGAATCCGGCATCGACGCATGTCGCGATGATCTGATCGTGATAGTGCGGCGATACCGCGCGCGGAAAAAGAATGAATGGATCACGCGATAACTGCGCAAGGTCGATGCGTCTTTTCTTCGCCAGCCGATGCTCCACCGGCAAGCAACACAAGAATGCTTCCGACGACCAAAGATCCGTTTCGACCTCCGCCGGAAAATGTCCCCAATGCGCGAAACCCAGATCGATATGCAATTGCTGCAGCGCGCGCGCCTGTTCGGCCGTGTTCATTTCCTTCAACACGATTTCGACGGAAGGATGATCGGTTTCGAAGCGCTGCACGGCCTCGGGCAAACCCCGATACAGCATTGAATTGACGAAGCCGATGCGCAGACGCCCCGCGAGTCCGTGCGCCGAGCGCGTGGTCACCTGTTCGACTTCTTCGGCCTGTTGCAAGAGACGCCGCGCTTCGCCGAGCAGAACGTGGCCCGCGTTGGTCAGCGCGACCGATTTGTTGCTGCGCTCCAGAAGCTTCACGCCGAGCTGTTCTTCGAAGCGGCGGATATCGAAGCTCAGCGCGGGTTGCGAAATGAACAGGCGGCGCGCCGCGCGGCCGAAATGCAGCTCTTCCGCGACCGCGATGAAATAGCGAAGCTGCTTGAGTTCCACGGTTCTCTCCTGCGCTACGATAAATGGATCTTATCGTACGTGTCATGAATTGTATTGGACGATTATCGACGGTGAACGTAGTCTGGGTTCGAGGATGGCGCAGCGCCGGTTGCGCCGCACAAGAGCCAGGAGACAGTTCATGCAAGAGAATTGCCCGGATGCAGGCGCGTCCAACATTCCCGACAGCCGTGGCATCAATTTCTTCAAGACCGATCTGTCGTTCGCCGCGCTGCTGAAAAGCTATCTCGGCGAGACGACGTATCGCGGCATCGAAGACAAGCTCGTCGATCTCGGCCAGCGCGCATCCGATGAACTGGATGCGTGGGCCACCAGCGCCGATCATCATCCTCCGGAACTGCGGCAGCGCACGCGGCGCGGCGAAGCGATGCAGCATATCGACAAGCATCCCGACTACGTGGCGCTCGAACGCGTCGCGTACAGCGAGCTCGGTCTCGCGGCGATGAGTCATCATGAGGATGCGCCGCCGCCGCTCGTCAAGTACGCGCTCACGTATCTGTTCGTGCAGGCGGAATTCGGGCTGTGCTGTCCCGTCAGCATGACAGATTCGCTCACGCGCACCTTGCGCCGCTTCGGCACGAAGCAACTGATCGAGCGCTATCTGCCGATGCTCGCGTCGCAGGACTTCGAGACGCTCTATCAAGGCGCGATGTTCATGACCGAGCAGGCGGCGGGATCGGATGTCGGCCGCATCGCGACACGCGCGGCGCGCGGCGTCGATGCCAACGGCAATGAAGTGTGGACGCTCACCGGCGACAAGTGGTTCTGCTCGAACGCCGATGCCGATCTCGCGATGGTGCTCGCACGCCCCAACGACGCACCCGAAGGCATCAAGGGTCTCGCTCTATTTTTGCTGCCGAAGACGCTCGAAGACGGCACGCGTAACGCGTATCGCATCGTGCGCCTGAAGGACAAGCTCGGCAGCCGTTCGATGGCGAGCGGCGAGATCGTGCTGGAGGGCGCGCAGGCGTATCTCATCGGCGAAGTGGGGCGCGGCTTTCAGCAGATGGCCGACATGATCAACATGTCGCGTCTGTCGAACGGCGTGCGCGCTGCCGGCCTCATGCGTCGCGCGTTGACCGAGGCGACGCATGTCGCGAGGAATCGCGAGGCGTTCGGCCGCAAGCTCATCGACATGCCGCTGATGCAGCGGCAGTTGCTCAAGTTGATGCTGCCTGCCGAACAGGCGCGCTCGATGTTCATGCAGATCGCGACACTGCTCGCCCGCGCGGATCGCGGCGACGCGCTCGCGGCGAAGTGCGTGCGCATTCTCACGCCGCTCATCAAGTTCCGCGCATGCCGCGACGCGCGCCGCGTGACCGGCGATGCGATGGAAGTGCGGGGCGGCGTCGGCTATATCGAGGAGTGGGCCGACCCGCGTCTCGTGCGCGACGCGCATCTCGGCTCGATCTGGGAAGGCACGAGCAATATCGTTGCGCTGGACGTGGCGCGCGCGGCGCGTCGCGAAGGCGCGCTCGATGCACTCGTGCAGTACATCGGCGCGATGCTCGACGATACGGCGTTGCCATCGGCGAGCATCGCGCTGCTGCGCGATGTGTTCGCGCGCGCATGCACCGCGCTCGACAGCGTCGCCGAATGCGGGCGCGACGAGTCCGTGCGCGAAGCGGCGAGCGCGCTGTATCACGCGACCACGGCCGTGCTCATGGCGACGGAAGCCGCGCGCGTCGCACCCGATCATCGCAGGCTCGCGCTCGCGCATCTGATCGTGGCGCACAAGCTGATGCCGCGCGATCCGCTCGCGCCGCAAGACACGCGAAACGATGCGGCGCTCTTGCGCACGCTCGTCGATGAAACGCCCGTCACCCTCGACGAAGCCATGACGCTTCTGCCGCGACGCGAAGGAGCCGCACGATGAGCACGACACGCATTCACGGCGCGTTGCACGGCCTGCGCGTGATCGATCTGAGCCGCGTGCTCGGCGGACCTTACTGCACGCAGGCGCTTGCCGATCACGGCGCGGAAGTGATCAAGCTCGAACCGCCGGGCGGTGATGAAACGCGCGGCTGGGGCCCGCCCTTCGTCGGTGAGACCGCTTCGTACTTCGTCGGAGTGAATCGAAACAAGCAGGGGATTTGCGTCGACCTTTCCTGCGAAGAGGGACGCGCCGTGCTGTGGCAATTGCTCGAAGGCGCGGACGTGCTCGTCGAAAACTTCAAGCCGGGCACGCTCGCGCGCTGGGGCATGGACTACGAGCGCGATCTTTCGAAGCGCTTTCCGCGCCTCATTCATTGCGCGGTATCGGGCTTCGGTCCCGATGGCCCGCTCGGCGGCCTTCCCGGTTACGACGCCGCGATTCAGGCGATGGCGGGCCTGATGAGCGTGAACGGCGAGCGCGACGGTCCGGCGCTGCGTGTCGGCTTGCCGGTCGTCGACATGGTGACGGGGCTCAATGCGCTGGCCGGCATCCTGCTCGCGCTCGCGGAACGGGAGAAGAGCGGATGCGGCCAGTCACTCGATATCGCGTTGTATGACTGCGCCGTTTCGCTGCTGCATCCGCATCTGCCCAACTACTTCGGCAATGGACGCACGCCGCAGCGCAGCGGCAATGCGCATCCGAACATCGCACCGTACGACAGCTATCGCACGGGCACCGCGCCGATCTTTCTCGCTGTCGGCAACGATCGACAGTTCGCCAGGCTCTGCGCGCATCTCGATGCGCCCGCGCTTGCCGACGATCCGCGCTTCATCGACAACAAGAGCCGCTGCGCACATCGACCCGAGTTGAAGGAAGCACTCGAGGCATTGCTCGACGCGCACGAATGCGAACCGCTCGCCGCCGAACTGATTCGCGGCGGCGTGCCGTGCGGACCGGTGCATACGGTCGATGCGGTCGCGCAGCATCCGCATACGCTGCATCGCGAGCTGATCGTCGAGCTCGGCGCGTATCGCGGCACGGGCACGCCGATCAAGCTGTCGAGAACGCCCGCGACTTATCGCACGGCGCCGCCTGCGCTCGGCGGCGACACGCGCAAGGTGCTCGATGCGCTCGGCATCGATGCGGCAACGCAAGAGCGTCTGTACGAAGCAGGCGTGTTGAAGGGCTGAAGCGCTGAAGGACTGACCAATCGAAATCATGAACCGGCGTCATAAGACCGGTCATCAACAGGAGACGATTCATGCATGGCATTGCTCATGGCGGCGCGACCCGCCAGCCTGGCCGCGCGGCGTTCGCGGCGTTCCTCGGCACGACCATCGAGTGGTACGACTTCTACATCTACGCGACCGCATCGGCGCTCGTGTTCGGCAAGCTGTTCTTCCCATCGGGCGATCCGTTCTATAGCACGCTTGCATCGTTCGGCACGTTCGCGGTGGGCTTCTTCGCGCGACCCTTCGGCGGGCTCGTGTTCGGGCATATCGGCGACCGGATCGGGCGAAAGAAGGCGCTCGTCGCGACGCTCGCGATCATGGGCGTGGGCACGGTCGGCATCGGCTTTCTGCCGACTTATGCGACGGCCGGTGCGCTCGCGCCCGCGCTGCTCGTGCTGTTGCGCGTCGCACAGGGCATCGCGATCGGCGGCGAATGGGGCGGCGCGGTGCTGATGGCGGGCGAACATGCGCCGCAGGGCAAGCGCACGTTTCTCGCGTCGTTCGCGCAGCTCGGCAGTCCGGCCGGATTGATTCTCGCGCTGCTCGCCTTTCGCACGGTCGGGCATCTGCCGCGCGAGACACTGCTCGACTGGGGCTGGCGCGTGCCGTTCATGGCGAGCGCGCTGCTGTTGGTCGTCGGCGTGTTCATTCGTGCACGCGTCGCGGAGTCGCCGGAATTCACCGCGTATAGCGAACGGCAGAAGCCCGCGAGGCTGCCTGTCGTCGATGTATTGCGCAATGCGTGGCTCACCGTGCTGCTGTGCCTCGGCGCGAATGTGATCGGCGTGGCGGGCGCGTGGTTCGTCAACACGTTCATGCTCAACTTCACGACGGAAACGCTCGGGCTCGATCGTGCGCTGGTCCTCGATTGTCTTTTCGTCGTCGCGTTCATTCAGCTTTTCACGCAGCTCGCATCGGGCTGGATTGCACAGCGCGTCGGCACGGGGCGCCTTCTTGCGTGGGCCGCGGGGCTCGCGATGCTTTCGCCGTATCCGATGTTCGTGCTCGTGTCGACGGGACGGCCCGTGGCGATCGTCGTGGGCATCGCCATTGCGGTGATGTGCATGTCGAGCTCGTATGCGGTGATGGCCGGACTCATGACGGATGCATTCGATGTCGGCGTGCGCTATTCGGCGATCTCACTGTCGTATCAGTCTTGCGCGGCGCTGGCGGGCGGACTGACGCCGCTCATCGGCACCGTGCTCGCGCATGCGTGGCCGGGCCAGTGGTGGCCGCTCGCGTTGTTCTACAGCTCGCTCGCCGCGGTGTCGCTCGTTTGTCTGTTGGGCTTGCAGCGACGCAAGGTGAATGCGCGTGCCGCTGCGTCCATTGCGGTGATGGAGTGACGATGCGCGCGCCGTCGCATCGACAACGACGGCGCGCGCGTGACGCAACTCAAGGCGCGGCTACGCCCTGCGTTTTCGGGCTATACGACGTGTAGAAGCTCGCGCCGGCCCACGTCGGCGCTGCGTCGCTGTACAACGGCGCACCCTGGCTCCAGTTCGCGCCGTCATGCCAGTCGCCGCTTCCGCTGAACTTCGCGACAGCGGGATACGGATACACCGGCCGCGATGCCGTCACCTTGTTGGTCGAATCGGTCTGATAGGTCATCACCGCATTCGGCGACGTGCCCTGTTCGACCCAGCCGGTGATCTGCGATACGAGATCGATGTCCGGAAAGCCTTCGCCGCCACCGCAGTGACCCACGCCCGGCACTACATAGAGACGCGAGAACTCGTTCGCGCTGGCTTCGCCCATCGTGTCCTTCACGGCCTGGTAATAGCGGATCGTGAAGAGCGGCGAGATATGCTGATCCGCCCAGCCATGCCACAGAATCAGCTTGCCGCCCGCGCTCTTGAACGCGGACAGATCCGGGCTCGTTGCATCGTTGAGCGGGTGATTCGCTTGCAGATAGCTCGGATAGAAACTCGCGTCGTGATAACCGAAGGTGTCGATATTCGGCATCGACGGCGACCCGGTGAAGATCAGGTTATAGGCGCCTTTCACGATCGAGTAGCTGAAGAGGCTCGTCACGGGCACGGCTGCGTCCGTCGAGTTCGATGTGGGCACTTCGACGCCGATCCAGTTCGCTTCCGATCCATACTGCGGCGAGCCGCCCAGCATGAGCATGCCGGTGCTGGTATCGGCCGGACCGCTGTAGATCTTCTTCGCCGTCGCGACTTCGGCCGCCGTCAGACAGTCGCTCGTGCTCGACGCGCTGGCCGCGCATTGAATCGTCGCCGGATCGAAGCGACAGGTGCGCGGATCGGCGAGGAGGCCATCGGGCACGCTCGCCTGACCGCCGCACGCCGCGACTACTGCCTTGTGCAGCACCTGAGCCTTGTCGGCGTACAGCACCGCCTTGCCGGCGCTCGTGCCCGTCGTGCTGTTCGATTCGACGTTCCAGCCGTGATAGAGCGAGTTCTGGATCTGGAAGTGCGCGGCAGGCGCGCCGGCGACGATGCCGTTGTAATCCGACGGGTAACGTTGTGCGGCCATCAGCGCCTCGCGGCCGCCATCGGAACATCCGACGAAGTACGCGTACTTCTGCTCTTGTCCGTAGTAGGCCTTGATGAGCTTCTTCGCGGCGAGCGTCGTGATGTGCTGGCCGCGATACGCGAAGTCGGCCTGCTTCTGGGTATCGGTCGACCAAGTTGAATCCTGGCCCGAGTGACCCATGTCGGTCGCCGCCGTCACGAATCCGCCTTGCTGAACGAGCGGACACGTATAGCTGAAGCTGAACGAGGTTTGCTTGGTCGGATCGCTCAGATTGCCGCACAAGCCGCCGCAGCCCAGTTCCGCGAAGCGCTGCGTCCACGAGTCGACCGGCAGCGCCACTTCGAACGTGTTCGACGGTGCGAGCGTGCCTTTCACCGTGCAGAAGTTGACGGATGCGCCGTTGACGGTCGCGGCCGTGACCGTAGCCGATGTGATCGTGCTGCCGGCGCCGCCGATATCGCTGAGATCGATCGATGCCAGTTTCGAGCAATCGACGACAGGCTTCACGACGGCCAGCGGTGTGTTCGCGGCGCTGCCGCTACCGTTACTGCTACTGCTGTCATTGCCGCCGCATGCGGTGACGACGACCGCCACGATGCATGCGGTCATCCATGTCAGTAATCGCTTGGGACCCAGAGCTCTCATGGTTATCTCCTAGACTTCGTTTTGATGGCGTACAGACGGACGTCGCCGGCACGTCGAGCGTGCTGGCGAGATGAAGCGTGATCGAGGTGTTACGCGCGCCGTATC